>CAZTAS010000197.1:0-12021 GCA_964611635.1 uncultured Thermodesulfobacteriota bacterium | reverse complement strand
GCGCACCACATGGCCCTTTTCACCGATCCGTTAACTTACCGATCCCAAACTCAAGGCATTGCCATCAGTCTTTGTAGCTGTTGACAATCTATTTCGGGATTACAAATATAATAAAAGATAAGTTGATTCAGTGGATGAAATGGAGTTTTTAGCTCAAGGAGAGATTTGTGGTAGAGGGAAAAAAGACATTCAACTGGAGAGGATGGACGACATTCGTTGTTAGCATATCTTTTATCGTGGATACTATCTCAGGCATTATTCTTAACATCGCCCAACCCGGAAGAATTGCCCGCTGGACGAACTGGACGGCTTGGGGGCTTGATAAGGAGGAATGGGTAGCCATACACACCATATTCGGCTACCTCCTTCTCATCATCGTGGGTATACATTTCTATTACAACTGGAAAATATTTATCAACTTCATCTGGGATAAGATCCGTAAAGCTTTGAATCTCAGGCAGGAGCTTATAGCAGCCACGATGATAAGCGCAGTGGTTTTTTTCGGGAGTCTCTGGAATCTTCCTCCCTTTGGCACCATCATGGATTTAGGAGAAGCGATTAAAGAAAGCTGGAAGGAAAGCAAGGCTGAGATGCCTGTTGCTCACGCCGAACTGATGAGGCTTGAGGAATTCTCAGCCTTAATCCGCGTGCCCATCGAGCAAACTCTCAGCACTCTTAAATCCAAAGGTTACAAGGTCCAGAATGCGCAGCAAACACTGGGAGATATCGCCAAGGAAAACAACACCTCCCCTGATAAGCTATACGAAGCCATAAAGTCGGGCGGTTTGAAGCCTGTTGTTCCTAAAACCATCAAAGGAACCGGCCTTGGGAGAAAAACACTGGAGAGCATATCTTCTGAGAAAGACATTTCCCTCAATGAAGCTATATCAAGGCTGAAACAGAAAGGGATCGATGCCGGGCCTAAGGACAAACTTAAAGACATCGCAAATAAACATGGAAAAACGCCTCTGGAGATCTTTAATATTATGGAGGGCAAGGACTAATTCTCCAAAACGAATTTTCGGAGGCGATCCACGGTATTTTCGGCCAAAAGCCGAGGCAAGAATACCCACGAAATACAGTATATCATTGGCAAAAATAACACCTGACACCCTGCCATCAAAGTCTCCGCCAAGCCCCATTTCTGCTAATCGGTATCCACGGCCAAAAACCCCATCGTTCAATCTGCAGGATTAAAAGGGGTTGACAGGGGCTGTGGCCGATATTACACTCACCTTCATAGATCTCTTTAAACCGAAAGGGCGCGATTAATTGCGCTCCCGCGAGTGGGGAACATGGACGAAGGCAACGCCGACAGGGTCAAGCTGGACGCCATAGTGGTGGGCTGTGGGCCGGCTGGACTGGCGGCTGGCATCATTCTGGCAAGGGCGGGACTTGAGGTGGCAGCCCTGGAGAGGGGCGAGACTGCCGGATCAAAAAACGTAAGCGGCTTGCTTTACAGCGCACCGCTGGGAGACCTTTTTCCTGATTTTCCTAGGGATGCGCCGGTGGAGCGCCCTGTGTCCCGTCGCCAGATCATCTTTCTGGATCAAGAAAAACACTTATTCATGGGTTTCGGCTCGGATGCCTGGTCCAAGCCGCCTTTCAATCATACTTTCGTTGTGTTCCGCTCCCGCTTTGACCGGTGGATGGCCAAACAGTTCGAGGAAGCTGGCGGTTCGCTCCTGGAAGGAATGGTGGTGGATGACCTCCTGGTAGAGGGAAAAGGCTCTGATGCCAGGGTGATAGGCGCCCAAATCCGGAACGATGAGCCATTCTATGCCGATGTGGTAATCCTGGGCGATGGGGCTGGAGGACTGGTAAGCTCCGGTGCAATTCAGCGCTTTGGCCTTCTTCAAAGCAAGCGCCCACAGGAATTCGGCCTGGGAGTGAAAGAAGTCATCGGGCTGGATCGCCGAACCATCGAGGAGCGCTTCAATCTTGAAAGCCATGAGGGAGCAGCTCTGGATTTTATCGGTTCTCCTTTCTCGGGACTGGCAGGAGGTGGATTTATCTATACCGGGCTGGAAGCAGTGGCCGTGGGCTACATAGCCCGGTTGGACACTGTGGTGCGCTCCGGAGCACGCCCTCACGAGATCATGGATGCATTCCACTCTCATCCCAGGGTGAAGCCCTACCTGGAAGGGGGAGAGCTGATGGAATATTCGGCACACTTGATCCCGGAAGGGGGGCTTGGATCTGTACCAAAACCTTATACATCAGGACTTCTTATCGTGGGCGATGCCGCTGGTCTGGTCAACGCTTCCATGTATCACGAGGGAGGGAACCTAGCCATGGCATCCGGCTGTCTGGCGGGCCAGGTGGCTGTGGAGGCGATCCGGCGAAAGGACACCAGCGCCAATGTCCTGGCGGATTACGAGCAAAGGCTCCTGCAAAGCCACGTTATGAAAGATCTCTCCCGTTACGAGAAGATTCCTGAACTCCTGGAGGAACTGCCCCGAATGCTCGAAATCTACCCTCGAAAAATTTGCGCTCTGCTGATCGATTATTTCTCACAGGATCAGCTTCCGAAGCGGGAAATCCAGCGGGAGGCCAGAAGGCGATTCTGGGAGGGCATGTCCAAGGGCATGCTCGTTCGGGACATGTGGAAGGGGAGAAAGCTGCTTTGAGCAAAAGTGATTCCCTGTTCGATCTCTCATTGGAAGACAGATTATACGTGAACCGCTACGAGGCAGACCCTGATCACTCGCACATAGAGCTGGATCATGAGCTTTGTCGGAGGTGCAGTGATAAAATATGCCTGCGAATATGCCCGGCTGGCGTTTATAACCCGGATCCCAATGATCCCGAGATGGTTCTTGTTTCCCACGAAAATTGCCTGGAGTGCGGCTCCTGCCGCGTGATGTGCAGTGAGGAAGGAGTCCGGTGGCGCTATCCCGACGGCGGCCGGGGCATCAAGTACCGATTTGGATAACCAGGAAAAATTAACATGCATAAAAACATTCTGGTCATAATGCGCGAGATTTGGGACACCCGAAACCTGGCAGGAGAAGTGCTTAATGAGTTGGGTAATCCAAAATTTGATAATTTCGACACTATGATCGAGCCTGAGGACCTAAATGCTCTGGAGATGACCCTCAAGCTCCGGGATGCTCATAATGCCTCCGTCACGGTGGTATCCATTGGGGCTCCCATCAGTGTAGATGTCCTTCGGGAAAGTCTTTATCGCGGCGCGGACGCGGCAATTCGCTTACAAAGCGAAAGAGAAGGGATATTGGATGCCCTGGCCCGGGCGCACCTGCTGGCAGGGGCTGTGGAAAAGAAGGGTTCATTTGACCTTATCCTTATAGGTCTGGATGTTCCCGAAGGTGAGAACTCACAGGTCGGCAGCCACCTCGCTGCTCTGCTGAGGATCCCGCAGGTCACCTACGTTGAGGATATTGAATCCACAGAAGACAACTCGATTGTGGCCCGAAGAGCCATAGAAGGGGGGACTCAGAGCGTACGGGTGCAGCTGCCCGCTTTGCTGACAGTTGGAGTTGCACTCACTCAGGAGGACCCGCGCACACCGCGCACCGCCCGGGCCAGGCTAAAGCTTCAGTACAAGAAAACTGCCATTTCTGTTCTTACAGCCTCAGAGTTGGAAGTATCGCCGGTGGACCTTGAGCCTAAAGTTGAACAGAAAGGCTATGAAACAGTTCCTTTGCATGAGATCCGTATCGTGCGCATCGATGGAGATGACAAGGGAGCTCTTCAGGATATGATCGACCAACTCCAAAAGGAGAGGGTTATCTGAAGGAGGCATGTGGGTGAAAATCTGGGTCTATCTTGAAAACCACGGTGGAGAAATCACTGATATCAGCCTTCAATGCCTGGAGAAGGGACGCCGGCTTGCCCAGTCCATCGGCGGCACATTAGAAGGTGTAGCACTGGGCAGTGAACTGGAGCGGGTCTGTCAACGAGCGGGTCAGGGCGGAGCCTCAGCCATTTACCGTATTGAATCAGAATCCTTGATCCACTTTACTTCGACTCCTTATGTAGAGACACTCCGCAGCATCATGGAAGAACACCGCCCACGCATCCTCCTTTTGCCAGCCTCCACCCAGGGCAATGACCTGGCCCCCGCCCTTGCCGGGGCCATGCGCTGCGGATCCATTATGGACTGTGTGGAATTATATTTTAAAGACAACGGGCTGATTTGCCAGCGACTGGAGTATGACCGGAAGGTCCTCTCAAACTACGCGCCGCTTGGAGATGACCCGGCCATAATCACCCTGATGGATGGCGTGTGTGATGTTCCCGAGCCCGCTTTTCATAACGAGGTTCGGGTTATAGATGTCATGCCGGCGGACACCGGCGAGGCTGCACTCGCCCAGGTGATCAAGACCGAGATCGAGCCTCGAACCGTCAATCTCCGCCAGGCGCGGATCATCGTTGCGGGAGGCGCAGGGGCCGGAAGCCGCGAAGGCTTCAAATTGATTGAGGGATTGGCCATAGCCCTGGGTGCTGAGGTAGGAGCCACCAGGGCATCGGTTGATGCGGGTTGGGCAAGCCACGACCGGCAAATCGGTCAGACGGGAGTGGCCGTGAGCCCTGACCTCTATATAGCATGCGGCATCTCAGGTGCCGTTCAGCACCGCGTTGGTATCCTTGGCGATGGAAAAGTAGTGGCCATAAACACCGATCCCTCTGCTCCAATTTTTTGCATTTCCCATTATGCCATTGTCGGAGACCTCAGGGTCGTCATCCCGAGGATGATCCAGGCTCTGGGTAAAAAAGGCCCGAATCAGCTTTAAACGTCACGGTAATCTTAGAATTGGCATCGGTAAACGTATTCACGTTAAGAATTACCATGAGTATTAAATGACACAGGAACCATCCAACACTATTCTTGATTTCTACCTGTCTCACCTTAAAGATTCCCGGGAAAAAGATGGATTTCTGGAGGCCCCATGCCCCTTAGGGCATGAGGAAATTCGTGTGGACGTGAGGCCGGAGAGCCCCTTCTACGGCCTTTTCCGATGCACAGGCTGTTTTAACGGCGGGTATGCTTCTGAGTTCGCCAGAAGGGCCGGCATTCCGGAAGAAGAACTGGTCCGCCGTGATCTGCTGGCCCGTACGGATCATGTACCCCCCGTTTTTCCGCGCACCAATGAGAACCGCGCGGTTCGCACCCTTCACCAGCGGCTTACGACAGATGTGCGGGAAGATTTCCACCGCAAGGGCATCAATGAGGAAGTTCTGGCCCGTATGCAGGTGGGATGGGACGGCCGCCACATTATATACCCGTACATCCAGGAGGATGGCAACTGCTACAGTTATAAGAAAGTACCTGTCTCCCGTGAGCAGGCCCCTTTCTGGGAAGGTCTCGAGACCTTCCGCCGTCCACCATTCAATCTTTACAACATTCAGGATATTCGCAGAGCGTTGGGAGGAGTGCTGCTCATTACGGAGGGGGAGGAGAATCTTCTGGTATTGAAGCAGCATGGTTACCTGGCCGTTGCCCTGCAGTCGGTCTCCGAGTCGGAGAGCCTCACAGCGGATTTAATGAGCGGGATGCGGGGGATGATCCTGATCTTCCGCAACGACGATGAGGGACGGCGGCGTGGCCGGGAACTGGCAGAGCGGCTGGGTTCCAGGGCCCGGCTTGCAGAATGGGGACCAGAATTTGAGGCGGGATACGACCCGGTTGGGTTGGCCCGCGACAGCGGCCAGGCTTTCCCAGGTGCCTTTGAGGAAATTGCGCGAGCCGCTCAGCCGGTCTCGCCATTCTTCCCGACAAAGCGCGAGTTTGACCATGTAGTAGAACTCATCGAGCGGAAAAAACAACGGATTTATCTGGGCATCGAGTCCCCTTTTCCCATGCTAAACGAGACCGTGGACGGGCTGAGGGGTCTTAACATCCTGGGAGCGCAGCCCAAGGTGGGCAAATCCACTTTCCTCATCAACTTGGGCACAGAAATCGCTCGCAGCGGACGCGCCTCAGTCATCTATTACGATTTCGAAAACGGTCGGAAAACCATATACATGCGCACGCTGTGCCGGCTTGCCCACCTCAGCGAGCGGGATTTGGTCAATCCGCAAATGAGTCAGGAAGCAGCAAACCACTATCGACGCGCCCTTAACGAGTTTCAGAACGTTCTGCGCGGCTTTCGTGTGGTGACCGATCGGAGCCTGAGCCCCCACAGCATCCGACGGCAGATCGAGTACCTGCGCGGAGAGACCGGAAGATCTGAGATGATGCTGATCTTTGACAGCCTGCATAAGCTTCCCTTTGATGCCCTTACAGACCGCCGCTCGGGAATCGACGCATGGTTGCGTACCCTGGAAAGCATACGCGACGAGGAAGATGTGACCATCATGGCCATCTCGGAACTGGGGCGGGGTGCATCAGGGGGATATGATGAAAAACCTGATATGTCGGCTTTCAAGGCCACGGGGGACATCGAGTACGCTGCGGACAATGCATATATCATGACCAGCCAGATTGATCCTTACGCAGCACAAGCTCCTGAAGACCGCGTTGTGACCCTCTGGATGGTGGCCAGCCGGGAAATCATCCCCGGCAAGATCGCTGACTACCGCATGCTCTATCCTTACTGGGCGTTTGAAGAGATGGGATAAATTAAAAAGTTATAACAGTGGCAAGCTATCGTTTATCTTGGTCTATAAGTAACGACCACACCATCTAGCACTCACCCTTTTATTGTCTCTTACGTCAGCCTTTCGGAGGTTCTGAAAATAAATCTTAAATCTCCGGCCTGATACTTGATAGACAATCAAGGATTTTTCTATGCGGATTAGAAGATTTAGAACTTTAGGTTGTGTCCCTATAATTGGTTGACATAAATATTTATTTATGCCATTATAAGTCACCTAAGTGGTCTCTTTCATAAATTGTGTTACTTATAAACAAAGGAGGTTTCTTGTATTTCCTCCCAAGGGCATAGTTCTTCATTTATTGAATCTTGCAAGGGTATCGGTTGATGTTGTTCTAATAAACCTGAATCCAGAGTGAATGGTTTGTGAATACGAAATTTTCTATTTTTATCGAAAATTTTCGAAAAAAATATGCCAAAATTTTATTCAAAAGTGAAGACGCATGCTCTTATTTCAAATTATACACCATTTTGGCCGAGAAATATACAGATTTTAGGCATACTTCGCCCTCGATCTAAATTTTAATCCTAATCGCAACTGTAATGATGGGTTACCACTTAAACCCGTATAGGGTGCAAACTTAGATACAAAAATAATAATCGTTCTTTGACATATTCAAAAATGTCCACATGGGGAAAGCCGGCAATCAGACGCATGAGCATTTTCCCGCAATTGTTGACAAGCCTGCCAGGGATGTTGATGAGCTTTTTACGCAGCGTTGATAATCTGCATTTTGACCAGTCAACGGGGAGCGCAAAGTTTTTGAAAAACAGCATCAAATTGTAGGCCAGAACACAATGCCAGAAGTAAGCAACGTTGCTTAAGAAGTCTCCTGTAGGAACCTTTGTGATGAAATGATCATAGTCCAACTCCCGGATTATCAACTCGATCTTAGCGCGTTTATTGTAATCCTCCCACACCTCCCTGGGGGTCATATCCGGTTGATTGTTACAGATGACCTGATAACGCCATTGGGCAAAGAGCATGCCCTGCCCTTTATCGTCATGATTGATTGCTCTTTTAATCACAACAAATTCATAAGGCTTGTCCCAGGATTTAAGGTAAAAAGAGAAAGAGGCGCCATAAATCTCTTCACCAGGATAGATGGGCTCAAAATCTTCTTCAGGGATGCATTCGCTAATCCAGTGTTTAATGTTGCTGTACTTTTTGGCCACTACTTCGAAAAACATACAATCCCCTTCCAGCGCATTGATATTGTCCTGACCAAAAAACCCACTGTCCAGGCCTACTGTGCGAAGCACAAAGCGATTTTGCGGAATAGCGAGCATGACTGCATTGCTTATGAAATTCAATAAAACCCGTTGCGCTGACTGTATTGCCTGGGTCTAAACGAATAGCTAAAATGAAACCGAAGGGCTCTATGGTGCAGATTTTAAGGTTATAACTCTTCCGAGCGTGCTTTTTGGGATTGTGCCCTACGGCAGCATTTTCCTGATCACCATAGACTGTGATCACCTTGGAATCATAATGCAAGTCAACATACTGAGCTTCCGTCAGCTTGCAAAGTATTTCCAATGCGGCCTTATTGACCAAGAAGAGCTGCTTAATGTTCTCTTCCTTATATTTGTCCAGTTCGTCCCGAAATGTCTCCGGATCAGGGTAATCCTTAATTTCAAGCTTATCCTTTATGATATCATCATTATTCAATGCTCGAGTGCTTTCAATGCGATCGTCACTTAACTTGTACATCAATTATAAAGGAAGGTGAGTAACAGCATACTTCTGTAATGCGACCAATTATTACCAGCATTATTAACAAATTAGTCAATAATATCAACATTTAAGGAGAGATTGAAAAGGCGACTGACTGGATTAGCCGCGACAGCATGCAATATGGGGGGAGGGCGGTTCGTGGAAGGGTAAGTAAGAAAACTGGCATCCCGCAGATGGGGATATTTTGGCGATGAAATAATCCATGTCCCTATATCCATAGGCTTTGCGTTTGATCAGCTTCCTTTTTCAATGCTTGGGCACAGTATCTCCAAATTGAACGAAAATCAACGAAAAAAGAAGAAAAATCCCTTGATCTGTTTGAGGAAAATCAAGGGGTTAAGTATTTTCTGGTAGTCCCAAGGGTACTCTTCTCACTCTGGCTATAGATTGAGATGAAATCATCTATGTGTTGATTTTAATTTTTCAAGATACCCTCCCTCTCCTATTCAGCCGGTTGTCTTGATCATTACGTTTATCAAATTTTGTTTAGTGAAACTTGGGTCAGAATTGTTGCCAATAACAACCTGATAATTTTCTGGGTAATGCAAGCACCAGTTCCATCTGAAGTCCCTTCCTCAAGGGTTGTCCTCGATACATTGTCTCAGGGTCTCAGGACAAGCAATCCCACCAGAAAAGCAAGAGCCAAGGAACCGAAGAAAAACAGCGCACTGGCCACCTTCAACCAGCGGGACTTGTGTGCCATCACCTGTTCTAATTCTCTTCTCATCATAGTGAGGTTGTGCTCATAGTGTTTGTAGCTGCGTGGCTGTATCGTCAGCAAACCGGCAAGCAGGGAAAGCACATACAGTAAGAATATGGCCAGGGCCAGTGATTTTGCCAATGTATCGCCCGCAAGATAAGGCGGTGGAAATTTATCACCGAAAGCGATGACCGCAAAAATAATTCCGAGTAGAGCAGTGCTGAGCTCAATAATTCGTTTGCCAGCTTGGTCAAGGAACTCAAGCTGCCGCCTTCTTATTTCGTTGAATATGCCGATCAGCCGTCTATGTTCATCTGAAAGCGAGTTACGCTCGAGGAGTTCGACCGGACTGAAGTGATCAGCATGCTTGAGAAGGTCACTCTCAACGACGTGATCAGCACTGTGCGGGGGATGGCTTATCGTACATCGTTCAGGAGCTCTGCAGCAGCCTGGAGACCCTTCTTCCTTTCGCGGATATGATCATGTTTTAGCTGTTGGCGCAACGCAGCCAGGACGTCCTTCTCATTGCCACGTTCCATGGCTAATTTCTTCCTCCTGAAACTTGCTCCACAATCTGCTGCCATATGCTGGCATATTCCCCGGACAGATCTTTGCCCAGGTTGGATAGCTCTGATCCAAGTAGTGCGAGCTGAACAGTTCTGATCAAAGCCCGGAAGCCCTCATCCTGAGCAGATAATCCCTGAAGGTATTGGAGAGTTTTGTGCTTTTTCTCAGGTGTTCCCACCAGGCCGGTCACGCAGCGGCCAATAAAATCATCGGGGACGGCGCCTTCTAGCACAGGCCCGGCTTTTCTTCGGCTCGTTGCGCAGCGATAAGGCGCTCGAAGGCCTCCGCGATGCCCTTCTCCTTGCACTCCCGCAGTATGGCCAAGTCCGACTCCATAACTTGAGTGAACTCATCCTGTACCGCTGTTTTTGTCTGGGAGATAAGAGCCTCCAACAAAGCTTCTGCCTCGGGTTGGAACAACACGTCCCGTCGATCTTCCAGCACCTGACGAGTCCTGTCCCAATCCTCGGCACCTACAAACTCGCGCACGGCCTGGAGGACATTTTCCGGGATGTCGAGCCTCTTGGGCCCGCCGCCGGCGATTCTCTCCTGAATGGCTGTCTGCGCCTCAGCATAGGGGTGATCTGGGGGAAGATCAGCCGTCTGGCCATCCGGAAGGCCCAGGATGCTGCTGAAGAACTCAAATCCTTCGGGCGCTTGAAACTGTGTGCCTGCTGCAAAGCCTTCTCAATCTCCTAGCGCCACTCGTCGCGTTTGTCCTTTGCCACCATCATGACAGCCGTGGTATGCAAGATGATGGCCTGTGGCTGTTCATGGGAGATCGCAGGGTGGCTTTCGATTGGCTCTGCACTTTTACCACCGCGCAGTGTGTCCAGAAACTGCTCGTGTTTTACAAGCGTAGCCCCACTGGCATCCTGGGGAAGATTGTGCTGTTTCAAAAGCCTGATCGAGCGAGAGACAAGCTCAATGGCCTGGTCGGTTTGTCCCAGGGCGCTGTGCAAGACAAAAGCCAAATTTCTCAAGCTTGCTGCTTCTGCCGCAACATCACCGACTTCGGAAAAGATCTTTATAACTCTCCTGAGAATCGCAACAGCCTTCTGCGGCTGCCCGGTGGCCTGATACACCCCTGCCAGGTGTTTCAGGGCCGACAGCTCCAGCTTCTGGTCCCAACCCTGGGCACTCTCCAGAGCAGTCTCAAGGAGCCTCAGGGCTTCAGCCCGCTCCCCCAGCCGGCCCAATATGCAGCCCCAGCAGAGCCGATACGCCCCTTGCTCGCTTCCCCCCACAAATTCCAGCCCACGGGAAAAATCCACCCGCCCCTGCTGGGCAATGTGCACCAAAGCTGAGCTTCTATCCAGCGCCAGGAATACAGCGCAAGCCAAGCGGAAGTACGCCATCCCGAATCGGCGCTGCAGCACCTCCGGATCATATGCCTGTTTTAAGTGCCGCCTGGCATAGTGGCGCACGGGAGGAAGCAGCCGGAAAAGCAGCACATTCCCCTCCCGTAGCGTACGCACCTGCCGAATCAGCCACCCCCGCCGCCACAGGGTGTGCAGATGGGTAAAAACAGGTGAGGGCTCTCCTTCAGGGTATTCTCCGTCCAGGTCGAATACTTCTGCAGCAGTCTCTGGCAAAAACGACGCATCCCTTGAAACCAGGGAAAGCTATAAAAGAGGTTTCGCTCAGAAGGGAGCGCTCAACCTCCATTTTAAATCTTTCCCCTCTATCTGCTTTCAGAAATAAGCCCTCTCGCATCTCTGATGTCTATCCATGCGGGTTTTTTCTGGCTTGTGAGAAAAAACCCACCATTGAGTGGAAGTAAGGAGGTGAAAGCATGAACGAAATAAAAATACATAAGATATTGGAGAACATAAAGCGAGAGGGCTTCTACTATGACGTCATGGACATTGAAGAATTAACAGTCCGTCAAATCTTATGTCATTACGGCATTTACGATGACATCACAGAAGATGAAGAACTCATGCTCCTGGCCCAGCTCAGAAAATGGGCCGAGGAATATCAGGACTGGGTAATGACCCAGTTCACCCTAAACAAACAAGGAGGTGGTATGTATGTATAAATATAGAAATAAAAACGCATATATGAAAAAAGAAGCTTCGCGGGTAATAACAGAAACCCCTCAGCTTATAGAAAATTACCGAAGAGACGACGGAATTTGGGCGACGGTTGTTTTAACCGATGATGAAGAACACCAATTGCGGCAGAGCCACAGGGAACAACTTGTGGAAATTATGAAAGAATGCATTGAAGATTAAAAAAGGATTGCTGAGCCGAATGGATGCATTGAAATCTTCCTGGCATTGTTCGAGAAACGGGCAGACCACATCTTCACAGTGTTGAGTCAGAAGATGACAGAGAAAGTCTATCAACCCAGATTTTGCATTTGGGCATGAAAATACTGTTGAACAAAGGGGATA
>CAZTAS010000196.1:0-12028 GCA_964611635.1 uncultured Thermodesulfobacteriota bacterium | reverse complement strand
TTCTTTATTCAGTTTTCAAAGAGCTTTTTTCAAAGCGCTAAAGTGTTACAAAAATATCAATTTTTGATTAAAAGGACTTGTAATTTTATTAATTTTAGAAAGGAGCATAATCATGAAAAGGTTAATGCTAATCTCAGCAGTTCTTATGGTAACAATATTAATTGGTTACCCAAATCAAGCCTATACGAATGAAGAGGTCATAACACTCAAGATAGCGAATCATCATGGCCCTACAATGGCAGCCAATACCTCAGGGTGGTCTGTTTGGCCCAAATGCCCTAATGATTGAGACAGGTCGTTCGGTCCCACAAAAAGGACATCAACCCCTGGGATCTGGGAAATATCCTCCAGGTTATCAAGGGCACTGTTGTTCTCGATCTGGATGACTACCAGTGTTTGTTCATTGGCCCTTCGAGTCATTTCCACTGCATTTAGCTTTTGAAAATCGGTATGCATGCGCCGAAGAACAATACTTCTTTCTCCTTCCGGGGGTTATTTTACCGCCTTAACTGCCTGAACCACTTCATCAGGTGTTTGGAGCTCAGGGAACATCATTCCTTGAACACCCGAGTCTAAAAGGCGCGTGACGAGAGGAGGATCTAAAGAAGGAACCCGAACAATGTTATCGATTCCTGCAGCCTTGGCTCCGATGACTAAATCGATGACGTCTTTGACTGTATAAGCCGAGTGCTGCATATCAATATAGATAAACTGAAATCCTGCTGAAGCATAAAGTTGTGGAATCACCGCTCCTTTAAGCTGGGAGGCTGATCCCCCAATGACGATCTGACCTTGCAGCAGGGCTTTCTTTACACGATTCTCTCTCATGGACTTGTTTTCCTTTGCAAAACCCCTGTTTCCACCAACTCATAACCCAGATTTAAAGCTTGCAGATTTACTCCCTCTTTCCCTGTAGGAGATCTTTTCTTGATAGCCTCCACTAACGCTTCCTTTCTTCCCAACTCTCCAACTTGATTGATCACTGCCAAAATAACCATGTTGGTGGGAAGTACTGATCCCAATCGTTTTTTCGTCTCCAGGGTAAAAGGATAACTAATGACCCGGGCCGGAGTTTGGGGTGGCTTTTTCACAAAGGTCGTATCCAGAATGACCACACCACCGGGTTTGACCCTATCGCTGTATTCATCCGCAGCTTCCTGGGTCATGGCAAGAAAGATATCGGCGTTCATTACCTCCGGGAAATCGATTTCTTCGGTGGATGGGCTGACCAACACGTCAGAACGGCTGGAGCCGCCGCGCACCTGACCTCCATAAGAAGTACTCTGCACCACGTTTTTATTCTCGAAAACCCCGAGAGCCTCGGCAAGGATTTTTCCGATCAGTAACAATCCCTGCCCTCCCGAACCACTCAGTCTGATCTCTATAGTCATAATGGCATCTCCCTCTTTTGAGCCCTCTGACGGATCTTTTCATATTCTGTACTGTATTCCGGCCTAATCCGGTCGACAAAAACGCCCGTAATAATTTTGCCCTCCAAGGATTCCTTTGTCATGTTAGAGGCCTTTTCCACTGGAATCGAGTTTTCTTTCAGCCAGCTCAGCATTTCAGGACCGGTGCTTCCCCATTCTGGGTTTTTGCGGCCATAACTGGTAGGACACGGAGTAATTACCTCTATGAAGGAAAAACCCGGATGCGTTATCGCCTGTTCAAATAAATCGATCAATTGGATTACATGATAGGACGTACCTCTGGCCACAAAAGTGGCCCCTGCCCCAGCCATTAAATCACAGAGATCAAACGGGGGAGCTTCTAATCCAAAAGGAGAAGTGGTTGAAAATGAGTTTTTGGGAGTGGTAGGACTGTACTGTCCTCCCGTCCTACCATAGATAAAGTTATTCGACACGATGATTTTTATCCCAATATTCCTGCGAGCAGCATGGATGAAGTGATTTCCTCCTATGGATGCGGCATCACCATCTCCTTGGATGGTTATCACCTCTAAGTCCGGCCGAGCTATCTTCAGACCTGTGGCCACAGCCGGAGCTCTCCCATGAAGAACATGAAGGTCATCAAATCGAAGATGTCGGGTAAAATGACCATTGCACCCGATCCCACTCACCAGAACGATTTTTTTAGGGTCCAACTTCATTCGCTCTATGGCCTGTAAAAGAGCATGCCCGATACTGCCGCTTCCACATCCCGGACACCACGGTGTCGGCATTGTATCGGTAACAAAGTATTTCTCCAGTATTTCTGCTTGAGGGATAATTTTTGCCATTTAGACCATCTCCTTTAATTTGGCAACTATATCCAGAGGATTAATCAATAAGCCGTCAACCCGGTTCAAACCTAGGACCGGGACATCGCGGCGAGTTGCTCGTTCCACCTCCCCGATTATTTGTCCCAAGTTCATTTCTGCCACCAGGAATCCACCAATCTTTTTACCTATCTCTGCTACTTTGGCACTGGGAAAAGGCCACAGGACAATGGGGCGAAAAAGGCCCACACGTATCCCTTCATCTTTCGCCAGACGTATGGCGGCCTTGGCCGCTCGAGAAACGATTCCATAAGCAACAATGACTATATCTGCTCCATCAATGTCCACTTCTTCATACAGTTGGATATCTTCAAGGTTTGTTAGGATCTTATTATGGAGCCGGTGAATGAGAAAATCAAAATCGTGAGGATTGCGAGAATAGTCCCCCGCTTTGTTGTGCATGTTCCCTACCAAACGAACGGCGTATCCTTCGCCGCAACTGGCAAGCGGAGGAACGCTGTTCATATCAGCATCGTATGTCAAGTATTTCTCCGGAGGCACGGTGGGCCTCGGTCTGTCTATGATCTCTATCTCCCCAGGTTCAGGGAGATCCATCTTTTCGGTCATATGGGCTAAAAAGGAATCTGAGAGCAGGATGGTGGGCACTCGGTATTTCTCAGATAGATTGACTCCATGGATGGCGAGCCAAAAGCACTCTTTAATCGAGGCAGGGGCCAGACTGATGATCATGTTATCGCTGTGCGGCCCCCACTTGGCCTGCATCACGTCTTGCTGTGAAGTTGTAACAGAGCCGACCCCTGGGCCGGTCCTCTGCACATTCACAATAAAGCAGGGGATCTCTGCACACACAGCGTATCCTATGCTTTCGGCTTTCAACGAAAGTCCGGGACCGCTCGAAGCGGTCATAGCCTTGACTCCTCCGCAGGAAGCCCCTAAGGTTGCTGATATACTGGCGATTTCATCCTCCATCTGAATGAACGTTCCTCCCACCTCGGGCATCCTTTTCGCCATATACTCAGCTATATCAGTAGCCGGTGTGATGGGGTATCCGGCAAAAAACCGGACACCGGCGATAATTGCTCCTTCCGAAACGGCTTCATTGCCCTGGAGAAGTATAGAGCCTTTGCTCATAGGTACTCCCTTCTATCTCCGTAACCATGATGGCAAATTCTGGGCATCTCAGCTCGCAGAGGCGGCAAACAGTGCACGCCTCCGGAGCTGATATAATCGGTTCGTTAAGCGTTCCAAGAGTGAAAACTTTGGCAGGACAAAATTCAACGCATATGCCGCAGTTTTTACACCATTTCTTCACTATTGTAATTTCAATTGCCGCATTTTTTTTGCGCCTTTTATTAATACGATCTTCAGGTATCATATCCGAAGTATCCCTCTTGTTCAGAGTAGCTTAAGAATAAACAGGAAAGCGCCACTCCTCATGAGACGGATCAAAACCTCTGGCGATGTTGAAATAAGCCTCAGAGAGTCTCTTTGTAAGGGGGCCAACTTTACCGTCTCCTATTATGTGCTTGTCAATCATGGTGATGGGCAAGACTTCCGTCCCGCTACCGACGAAAAAAGCCTCCTCTGCCACGTAAAGCTCCGTGCGGTCAACATCCCGTTGCTGTGTCTCTACATCCAGGATTTCTTTAGACACCTGGATCAAGGTTTTTCGTGTTATGCTTTCCAGAATGTCGCTTGTGATGGAAGGAGTAATCGGGACACCGTCCCGGACAATGAAAATGCACTCCCCGGGACCCTCTGATACCTTTCCCTGCTGGTTGATAAAGATGGTAATGTCGTATCCGTCCAGTATCGCCTGGATATGGGCCAATCGGCTGTTCTGATAGTTGGCTGCACACTTGATACGGGGGGGGATCGAGTTATCTGTGATCCTTGTCCAGGAAGTGACACAGGCGTTGGCTCCCTTGTCAATGTCGTATTTCCTTCCCCGCGGCAGGGCCGCCACGAACATGCCGATCGGGGCGGTGGAAGTCACCGGGCCGCTCCCTCCCACGTAGACAATCTGGCGGATATGTAAGTCTTCCTTCAACCGGTTGGCCTGGATTGCCTCAAGCACCGCACTGTTCAGCTCATCAATGGAATAGCTCTTATCCATGCGCATCAATTTCATGGATTGCTGCAACCGCTTTGAATGGTCAGTCAGCCGAAAAACAAAGAGCTGGTTTTTCTCCTGATTCCAGTAACCCCGCAACCCTTCAAAAACAGAAGCCCTGTACTTTACGGCAGGAGAAAGCATGTGCACAGTAGCCTGTTCGTAAGGTACGACCCTTCCATCAAAATAAAGGAATTCAACCTTTTCGGCCATATCGAAACTCCTTTCCGGTCCTATAAAATATCGACAGATTGCTAACCCAAGTATTTGGAAAGGACCTTGGACAGGATCTTCTCTTCTTCCTCCCGGATTTCTCTCGCTTTCAATAAGACATCCTGCTCCCGTTCAGCGGGGATAACAACGATACCCGTCTCAAACCCAAATAGAATATCGCCTTGTCTTACCTGGACTCCACCAATCATCACCGGCTCATTGAAACTCAAGGTCTCCAAATCCCACAGGCTCTTAACCGGGGAAAAACCAAGGCAGAAGACCGGAAAACCTATTTTACGGATGGCGTCGACGTCCCGGACACAGCCATTGATTATCAGACCGGCCACTCCTCTCGTTTTACACTTTAGGCTATGGATCTCGCCCCAGGAGCAAACCTCCCGGATTCCACTTACATCGATGACGATTACATCACCCGATTGGGCCAGGTGGTCGGAGACCTCGATGTGCCGAACTAATTTACCCAATGATAAGTAGTACCTCGAGCCAGTTCTTGAAAAACTCAAACTCATTTTCGACAGTTGAAAAACCCGGTCGTGTTTTTCGAAAATCGGCACATCGGAGGATATCCGAAAATCTGTGTGGTAATCACGGCTGATCAGAGCCGAATCGCCCAGGTGAAGCCGGGAGATACGATCCGATTCGAGGCTGTGTCTCTGGAAGAGGCGCATGCTCTCTTAAAACAGGTCAAAAAGATGATTGGCCCGGAAATGCATTCAGCATTTTAATTGAAGCTCTTATTGAGAAAGGATTAAGCCTCCCCAGCACCTCCGGTAGCCCCTGGCGCTCCCACAGGCGCCCAAAGACCAGCGGTGGGCCCCAGAGCTTTGTCCGGCAGGCCTTCACATCGGGTTTGCGGGAAGCTTCGATGATGCGAAGAGTCTCCGAAAATCGCGAAAGGCTTCGCATCAGGCCCTCAATTGCCCCCTCGGCCCTCGGGTAATCCAGCCTCCCAAGGGTGGTGATCACCCGCTGACGAACGGTTTTGCCGTCACGAAATGACTCTAACATTTGAAGATATTCCCGGGGATTTTCCTTTGCCCCAACCCTCTTAACTCTCACAAACATGACAAAATTATGCCAGAGAACATATGCATTTGTCAAGAGATCCACCGGAACGGGGATCTGGAGCGCCTGAAGCTGGTGCTGGAGTATTTGCCCGATGAGGAATTGATGAGGCATATGGAGAAAGAGCGCGGAGGTAGGCGCGATGACTGCCCGGCGCGCGCGGTGTGGAATTCGGTTTTAGCGGGGGTGGTCTTTGGGCACAAAGCTGGTCCTCGCCTCATTCAATAATGCAATAATGCGCTGAAGCCTATGTAAAAAGCTAAGGCCGTGGGCCCGCTTACCGCGGACTAGACACTTGGTTCCGGGATTGCTTAACTTTGCAACTTGGGATCCATCACATCCCTCAGGCCATCGCCGATCAAGTTGAAGGAGAGGACCGCCAGCATGATGGCCACTCCTGGAAAGATTGACATCCAGGGGGCGTTGGTAAGTTGATTCACTCCTTCGCGAACCATGTTGCCCCAGGTTGGCGTAGGGGGCGCCACCCCTAGGCCCAAAAAGCTCAGGTTCGCCTCCACACGTATGGCGGTGGCCGTCCAGAGACTGCTCATCACTAGGATTTCCCCCAGGATGTTGGGAAGGATATGACGGAGGATAATTCTGGGGCTCCTTGCACCCAGGGCCCGGGCGGCCTCGATATAGTCGCGCTCCTTTATAGATAAGGTGCTGCCGTAGCTCAGGCGCGCAAACCGGGGGGTCATAACGATCCCAAGGCTGATGATCAGCTTGTCAAGTCCTTGACCCAGAACAACAAGGACCAATATCGCAAAAATTTCCGCCGGTAGGCACATCATAATGTCCACCATGCGCATGATCAGGGTTCCCGACCTCCCGCCCTCGAAAGCCGCGATCATCCCCATGAGGCTTCCCATCATCATTCCCAGGAGTATAGCTCCAAGACCAACTGTGAGTGAGACACGAGAGCCACAAATGCTCCTCGACAGGATATCCCGGCCATAGTCATCTGTTCCCAAGGGATGAGCGGCGTTCGGAGGCGTCAGGCGGCTGAACACATTCTGTTCCAATGGGTCGTAAGGAGAAAACCAGCTGGCAAAAAGAGCCATCAACAAGATGAGCATAGTCATGATGGCGCCAGCTACGGACACCTTGTTGCGGAAAAACGCCCGAAGTTGTTTTCGTTGAAGGTCAGTCAGCATGATCATTTATACTTTATTCGAGGATCGAGAAAACCGTAAGCCAGATCAATGAAAAGATTTATTAGAATAGCAAGGGTGGCATACACCACCATCACTGACTGCAATATCACGTAGTCGCGCTGCATCATCGCCATTACCATTAATTTCCCCATGCCGGGCCTTGAGAAAACAATTTCGATCATTACCGAGCTTCCCAAATTAATAATAAAGTAGATACCCATTATAGAAACAACCGGGATCAGAGCGTTCACGAGCCCGTGCTTATAAACAACAATTCTTTCCCGAAGTCCTTTTGACTTTGCAGTTCTTACAAAATCTTCATTTAGCACATTCAGCATTGTAGAGCGGGTAAGGCGCATTATATATGATGTCATGATTAAGCCCAAAGAAAGTGCTGGGAGACAAAGATGATGAATTCTATCGATGATATCATTTTTAGCTCCCACTCCAACCACTGGGAAAAGATTGAGATGAACCGAAAAGACAAAAAGAAGCAGTATGCCAAGGTAAAAAGAAGGGATGGAGATTCCAGCAAGAGAAACTATGCGCCCTGTATAATCCACACCTCGGTTGCGCCGCAAAGCAGTAAATACCCCCATCGGAATACCCATGAGCATACCAATAATCATGCCACTGAACGTGAGTTCTAAGGTATAAGGCAGCACAGCAATCAGTTGATCTTTTACTGGATATCCGTTTAGCATAGAGATGCCCAAATCCCCTCGGACCAGATTAGCAAGGTAACGCAGGTACTGACGCCAAATGGAATCAGTTAGCCCCATCTCTTTACGCAATGCATCCAGCACCTCTTGGGTAGCATACTGGCCAAGGATTGATATAGCAGGATCGCCGGGAGCGACCCTGACCAGCAGAAAAACAATAGTTACTACGGCAAGCATTGTTGGCAATGTAAGGAAGATTCTGCGTATTGAATAGTTAAGCATGGCGAGGAATCCTTTTCCAATGTTATAGTAAACTACATAAATATATTGACATGTATTGACATTATTTTATAATCTTCCCGAAGGAAAATGACGTTTTCGGGGAGGCCACCATGAAGGCATTAATTGTAACCAATGAGGGTGTAACCCGACGAGCTCTTCTTGAGATGGCCGAAAAAGTACCCGGAGCTTGGATATGGTTACGAATTGCCGCCATTGTCTTGCTTTTGAGGGGATGGACATCAACGCAAGTCGCTGAGCTTTTTGACGTCTCACGGTTGAGCATGGTGAAGTGGATTCAGCAGGTAAATGAGCAGGGCACTCAATGTGCAGGCCATGGAGCATGGGGTTGAGGAGTTCCGCCAGAGGATAAAAAAACTCCTGGCGGTAAAAAGCGCTCACGGGGTGATGTTTCTTCTTTTCTCTGATAAGACAGGATTTTGTCTCCATCCCAGATTGGAAAGGGTCTGGGCGAAAAAAAATTCCCACCCCTAACTCATGACGACGAGTCAGTATGATACACGCCTCAATGTGTTCGGATAGGTTGACCCTGTAGCAGACAGACACGGGATGCTTCAACAAAAGCGCAGAAATATGGGTGGTTTCCTAGCCCTCCTCACCCATATTCTCTCTCGATTCAAGAAGGTTATGATAAAGCTCTCGGTGGACCATGCCTCCTGCCAAAAAAAGCGCCTTGTTATAAATTTATATTCCGAAATACCTTGAACTCAACCTCGCTACGAGTAAACGACCAATACGTATTATGAGTCTTTTGATGACTTGATTTCTTCCGGAACTAATTTGTGAGAAATATGGGATTAACTACTTAATTCCACTTCAGCACGCAAGCTCATATTTCACCATTTCCCAGAACCTGCGTGCTGATATAGGGGAATTATTCTGATATTCTTGTCATTTCGTTAATCTGTGGGTAATACGCCAACGAAGACTTCAACTCAAAACCTAGTTTCACTCGGTTGTTACGTCCCCAAACATTGTTTACTACGTACAATGGAAGGGCTATAGCATTTTCTAGAATCTTGTATTGTGCCTCTTTCCAAAGCTGAATTTGTTTTTTCTTATCAGTCTCTTTTCTCGCTGCCTCAATTAAATCGTCAACTATCTTGCAATGTGAGAAGTTAGTGATGGGAGCCTTCCCTGTTACCACTATCGAGTCTGAGTGGAAGAAATATGTTAGCCACACGTCAGTACTGGGACGGGCGCATATGTACAGGACATATGAATTAGCATCCTGTCGGATGCGCGTGTGGTATGTAGGATGATCCACTACGTTCAGTTTCATATCCACACCGATCTTCTTCCATTGAGCCTGAAGGTTTTCGGTAGGGCGACGATATAAAGCATATTGTGATATCGTATGCTGCATGGTCAATCCATTAGGATACCCTGCCTTACTTAAGAGTTCTTTGGCCTTCTCTATATCTGTTTTGAAAAACAGACCCCTTTTTTCCACCTCTTCACCGGTAAGACCTCCAGGTAGATATGATGGGACCACTGACCAAGCAGGGCCAGATGCATCTGAACCAATAAAGGCTCGAATCTCATCGCGGTTTGTCCCATAAATAATGGCTTTTCTTACCAGGGGATTATCAAAGGGTTTTTTAGACATGTTGAAACTCAGAAAGGCCAAATCACCTGGTCCAATGATGTCTACCACAGCGTTGGGAAGTTTCTCCATCTTATCGATCCAAGGCTGCTCTCTGATGCCTTCGATTATATCTGCTTCGCCTTTTCTAAAGGCAAATTCGCGGCTGTTTACGTCGGGCATCATCAAGGCCTCAACGCCGTCAATGCGAGGTCTGCCGCGCCAATAGTTTTCATGGGCAGCTAGAATTACTTTCTGCCCCGGCAGATATTCCACCACCCGGAAAGGCCCGGTACCTACAGGTTGAGTTTTAAAGCGCGCAGGACCTAAAGTTTCGAAGGCTTTTTTTGGGATCATCTGCCCAGCCTTGACATCCACAAAAGTACGTTCAGGTGTGGGAATTCGTTCTTTGAGCTTTACCTTTACCGTGTATTTGTCAATTGCTTCAGCAGTAAAGTTCTTAAATTCCCCGGCAAAACTGGAAAGTTTAGGATCGGCTGTCTTTTGAATGGAAAAGACGACATCCTCGGCTGTGAACTCGTACCCTTCCGGATATCCTTCAAAAGGGTGAGTCATAACGCCTTTGTGCAAATAAAAGGTCAGCTCCATTCCATCTTTGGTAATCTCAAATTTCTCAGCAATATCAGGCTCGATAACGTTCACATCACCAGGTTTGAAACGTAAAAGCCCATCGAATATCATGTCTTGTAGAACAGTGTCCTGTGTTCCTTTATGATAACCCGGGTCGAGACTTCCGATGTCCCCTGCATCACAAGCAATCCGCAAGATTTTCTCGGAGCCTGATACCACTTCTGCTGGCTGAAGACTGAAGACCACCACAAGCATTGTCATAAAAATTATGGACATTATCCCCATACGAAATGCTTTTAAAAATCTACTCATAACTCCTCCTTTCATCTTTAATCATTGAATATTTCCTCTGTATTGAGCTTTAATAACCCCTTCCGCCTTTTTTCCGAATTACGTAGCCTCCCAAAAATGTCAAGATAATGCTCGCACCCATCCGAGAAGTATAATCGCGGAACTCCCTCATGGGATCAATGCATACAAGGTCCATCACCCTGACCTTGGGATGTTGTCCAAGCAAAAACATGGCTTCAAGTAGGTCCCAGGCATCAAGCCCTTCAGGACCTGGGCCTCCTGTACCAAAGGCGTAAGGTAAAGTCAAAACGTCAATATCCACAGTAACATATATGCTATCGGTTCCATTGGACGCTATCTGTATGGCTTCTTCCATGGTATTCTCTATTCCCCTCCGTCTCACATCCCTGGACGGGATAACACTTACTCCTTTTTTTTCGCAGTACTTCTTGTAATAGGATGAATTCATGAAGCCGTGGATGCCAACCTGGCATAAATTCGGACCTTCGACCCTTGCCGGCCCCTCCAATATGCCCCTAATTGGTGTGCCGTTAGTGGGCCCATTGTCCTGAAAGTCACGGACATCATTGTGAGCATCGAAATGGATAACTCCGAGCCGCTCTTCAGGATGGGCAAGGCAGTAACCTTCAACCAATGGACAAGTGACAGAATGATCTCCTCCCACACACACTAAAAGTGCATCACCAGCAACATTACAGATCTCTTCCATGGCCTTTTTCATGTTTGAATGACAGAGCAAAATGTCTGTCATATGCAACCGCACGTCACCTAAATCGCGAATATGCAGATCCTTCAAATCAACATCGAAATCAGGGCTGTAACTCGTATTATTTGCAAAAGTCTGGCGAATAGCATTAGGCGCTCCCGAAGCTCCGGAGTCTCCACGTCGACCAGCTCTTGAAAAGGGGATCATGAGCAGACCTACGTCAAACGCTTCGATTCCATCCCAGGGTGTGATCAAGTTACTAACTCGCTTTTCATAACGGTCTTCCAAATTCGTATGACGAATTAGTTCGGGAGAATTAATGTAATTAAATCTCTGTGACATTTTTTGTTCTCCATCAATCAATTTTAAATCTCTATGGTTGGTTAATTCGATAGTGAATAGTTGGAAAATGGCAACCTGTTACAATAGGGATAACAAAATATCCCTAATACATTACATTGAAAACATTTTCATGCATAACTGTAGCTTAGGGTGTACCCCACCCCTTTGTCAAGACAAAAATTACTGGAGTTTCCTGAGTTTTTGTCTCCCATTATTTCTAACCGATAAAAATAAGTTAATAACTTAAGAAAATGGATGTGGAAAAGGACTTTTTTTGGCGAAAACGAAGATTCCTGAGTTAATTTTTGTCTTGACAATGGGGTACACTTCATTGCCATCAAAGAAATGGAGGAGCAATGAGCTCAGAAGCTAAGATTGTGGCGAATCCCAAGGGGAAGCTTTCGAAATTCTCAGGAATCATTTCAAAGAGGTTTACTAAGGCCAAGCAGAGATTGATCAAGGGGATGCTATAAGGGATTCAGGCCTCCAAGGATGTGAAATTGAGCAACATAGCCAGGACGCTCAAAGAGGATCAATCTCTGATCAAGACGGAAGACAGATTATCGAGGAATCTGGATGACGAGGATTTCACCGATAAAAAAATGTAAGACCTATACCTGAGTTTGGGATCTGTAAGCCCATTTTTAGCCCATTTTGGCATGGTTCTGGCGATGGAGAGCGCCGCAGGCGATACATCCTCTGTTACAATCCCAAAGAAGCCC
>CAZTAS010000195.1:0-12037 GCA_964611635.1 uncultured Thermodesulfobacteriota bacterium | reverse complement strand
TATTGGTGAGCCTTTGAAGAGCTTGAGAAATAGCTTAACCGGACACTACTGAATGAAAATGTAAAAATATGGATTGATGAATTTGTAGATTTGCTAGATAAGCGAATCGAGCATGAAAAAATAGAGGAAGAACGAAGAGGTTTTTAGTTATAGTGATGTCCATTAATGTGTGGAAATTGGTTTAAGGGTTTTTACATTCCATTTCTTATTGAGCGTCTCTGCATAATGTGTTCAGCCAAAGAAATCCATCTTCCTGCATTAGACAGCCTTCTCTTCTTCAAAATCCCATTTAACATTTCATCATCTGCACCGTTTAATGTCTTCTTTGCGGCTGTTAGGAGCGTAGATACCATTGGCTACCTTAAGACAATGAGGCATATTCAGTTATTCTGCAATTACCTTTTTTGATTTACGAAGCATTTCATGTCCCAAAAATCCATGAAATATGCGGCACGGCACTTGATAAAAGCCGTGCATCGGGCCATTGGGCAGTATGGGCTTATCGAGCCGGGTGAAAGTATTCTGGTGGCCGTCTCGGGTGGCTCGGACAGCCTTTCCCTGCTGAATATTCTGCTGAACCTGCAGCGCAGTCATGCTCTGGACTGCCGCTTGGTGGCGGCGCACGTTTTTCCCGGATGGCCGCCAGAAAATAATCCCGGCAAGATTCGGGCATACTTTGACAAACTGGGGGTTCCTTCTGTGGTGGATGAATCCATTCCGCCAGAGGACCGGGAGAGAATGGAAGCAGGAAATGATGGATGTTTTCAATGCGCCAGGTCCAGGCGGAGGAGGCTTTTCCAGATGGCTTTGGAAAATGGGTGTCGCCGTGTCGCCCTGGCACATCACAGAGAGGATGTGCTGGAGACCTTGATGCTCAATCTTTTTGAGCGCGGATGCATTGCCGCCATGGTTCCCCTCCAGGAGCTTTTCGGCGGCGAGATTGCTATCATACGTCCCTTTTACGCCGTAAAGGAGCGTCGCATAAAGGCCTATGCCCGTTTGGTAGGCCTGCCTTTGTTTACTTATCAATGCCTTCATTCACGCTCCCGTCGGGCATTTTGGAAAAAGCATCTTCGAATTCTGGAGCAACAGTGCCCTGGATCATCAGCCAATCTGTTCCAGGCCATCCATCAACTGGAAATGAAATTTCTGCCTCATGGCAAAAAGGAATAATTAATCCTGATGGGTTGAGGTGAGTTCAGTGTATGACTCCAAAGAATCACAATTCTGTTTGTTCTATTAACAATTTACGCTTACGGTGTTCTAACTGAAGGCCTCGCTTCCAGCTCTTGGATTCTTTAACTCATAGAAATTATGTCAATTGATAAAGGGCATTATTGTTGACAATAAGGCTGGATTCTGGTAAAAAAATTATGGTTTAAAGCCTATTCAGGGCTTATCAAAATGAGCTAAATTCATATCCTCCCCATGCCATTGCGGGTCATTCTTTTCGGTTTAGGCCACCAAGATACTGGGCCACATCATTATTCCAAACGCATGACCTGCTAATTGCAGACTGCGGGGATAAGGCTTGAAGGGCGCCCTCAAGGATTCGGTCCCGATGGACTTCGTAAGATTTTCGAAGTTCCCTGGCTAATTTTTTTAAAGATAGGGACACGGCGTCGAGCAGGAGGCCTTTCCATGATTGAAGTGGTATTTCGAGGACGAGGCGGGCAGGGAGCTGTCATGGCATCCAAACTTCTCGCTATTGCTTTCCATCTGGAAGGGAAGTACGTCCAATCGTTTCCACAATTTGCGGGTGAGCGCCGGGGTGCTCCCGTGGCGGCTTTTCTGCGAGTGGATGACCAAGAGATAGCTTTGCGTTGCAATATTTACAAAGCGGATCGGTTGGTGGTGCTGGATGAGACCCTGCCGTCCAAACTGTCGCTTGACCAAGGGCTCAAGGATGGCGGCTGGATACTGCTGAACACCGGGAAGTCCATTGAGCATTTCGCCTTCGGCGATCAGTATCGTTTGGCTTGCATAGATGCAGGCCGAATTGCCGTAGAGGAGGAGCTGGGATCCATTTCTCAACCCATTGTTAACACGGCCATCCTGGGGGCCTATGCCCGGATAACAGAAGAAGTATCCCTGGAATCGATCCTTGCAGCCATCGATGAGGGGATCCCCCATAAGCCTCAGGCCAATAAGGAGGCTGCCAAAAAGGCTTACAACCTGGTAAAATTCCACATTTGATTTTCAATAGACACATAATACGATGAGAAGCTGCGGCATTCATTAGAAACCCTGCCCTCTTGAGGTTTACTACATTTGCGAACAAGGAAAATGGAGAAAGGTTTGTGAAACGAGAATATTCCCTGGAGAGCATAGAGCAGTTTCCTCCCACTCCGCGTTCTTTAGTCAGTGCGCTTGTAAATAAGACGGGCGATTGGCGCTTCTTCAGACCCTTATTTGTCAAGCGATCATCTCCGTGCAGTCAGGCCTGCCCCATTGGCCAGGATCTGGCCAAAGCCTTCATGTACTTAGAGCGGGGAGACTGGCTCAACGCGTGTGAAACCCTGCTGGAAGAAAATCCTTTTCCCTCCATCATGGGACGCATTTGCTCCCATCCCTGCCAGGATCAATGCAATCGCAGGGAGCTGGACGAGGAAATTTCCATTCGGAGCCTGGAGCGGGCCATTGGAGATATGGCTGCCAGTATGGGAGAAAGGCCAAAACCCAAAGGTCCACGAGACGGTCGAGCGCTCGGAGTTGTGGGATCAGGACCCGCGGGGTTAAGCTGTGCATACCACCTGGCCCGGCTGGGCCATCGTGTCACAATTTATGAAGCCAATACCGATCCGGGTGGAATGCTCCGGTATGGAATACCAGCTTATCGTTTGCCAAAAGATTTATTGAATCGGGAAATAAACCGATTGGAGAGGCTGGGCATAAAGATCCGAACCGGAGTTCGGGTGGGAACTGATATATCTCTGGAAGAACTCAGCGAGCTCCATGAGGCTCTTTTTGTTGCTGTAGGTGCCTGGCGGAACCGGGCCATAAAAATACGGGGTGAAAACTTGCCCGGAGTGCTGAACGGGCTTGAATTCCTCAACCGCGTGAATCAGGGTGAGGATCTGGATCAGCACGGAACCGTGGCCGTGATTGGCGGCGGAAATACCGCTTTGGACGTGGCTCGTTGCCTGGCCAGGGTGGGTGCAAAGCCCGTTATCATTTACAGGCGCACCAGAGACGAGATGCCCGCTTTTGATGAGGAAGTGGACCATGCCAAGGCCGAGGGGATAAGATTCGAGTTTCTTGCGTCTCCCATCCGCTTGCTGGAGAATGGCGGGCGGGTGTGTGCTTTGGAGCTAACTCGAATGGTACTGGGAGAACCCGATGCCACTGGACGGCCCAGACCGGTTCCTATCCCGGGGTCCACCTTCATCCTGGAAGTGGAAGGGGTAGTGAAAGCCATAGGCGAAGATCCAGATCTCTCCTTTGTGAACAAAGAAATTCATGAAGTGGGAGAATTCCACTATATGGAGCATCCTGGACATAAAGGCCCCTATCGAATATTTTACGGCGGTGATGCAGTTTCGGCGCGAAGGACCGCAGCTCATGCTGTTGGATCTGGAAAGCGAGCGGCCATGATTATCGACCGACACCTCATGGGCCTCAACGAGCTGGAACTACCCCCCATGCTGCGCATAGGTGAGAGCGGTGCTCCCTCTATGGCAAGGTATCATCGTTTTCGTTCAAATGAGCCCGTAAATGAATTACCAGAGGTGGTGGCATACGAGGATCTTAACCTGGCATACTTTGAAAAAGCGCCGCGCATTGATGCAAGGCCCTTGGATGCTCGTTTGGCTCTACGCGGATTCGAGGAAATAATCAGCGGCCTGAATCCGGATCAGGCGATGGAAGAGGTGGCTCGATGCTTTCAGTGCGGACAATGCAACCAGTGCGATAATTGCTTCATTTATTGTCCGGACCTGGCTGTCAAACGTAATCTGGAAGACCTCTCGCGGGAAATCCTTTACGATTACTGCAAAGGATGTGGTATTTGTGTTCATGAATGCCCGAGAGCCGTCCTGGATTTCGAGAGGGAGACAACAGAATGAAAAAGATACTGGAGGGCACGCACGCGGCGGCTTACGGCGCCAGGCTGTGCCGGCCGGAGGTAATCTCCGCATATCCCATCACACCACAAACGTCAATTATCGAAAAGCTTTGCGAGTTTGTTGACAAGGGCGAGCTCGATGCTACCTTTATAAAGGTCGAATCAGAACATTCGGCCTTGGCGGTTTGCATTGCCGCCCAGGGAACGGGCGTGCGAACCTTTACGGCCACCAGCTCCCAGGGGCTGGCTTTGATGCACGAGCTGGTGCACTGGGCCGGAGGAGCTCGATTGCCCATAGTGATGGTGAATGTAAACCGGGCACTGGGCGTGCCCTGGTCCATCAAGGCGGATCAACAGGACAGCATGTCACAGCGGGATACTGGCTGGCTTCAGTTTTACTGCGAGAATAACCAGGAAGTGCTGGATACAGTTATCCTTGCTTACCGGATTTCTGAGATGGTCCAGTTGCCCAGCATGGTGTGTATGGATGCTTTTCTTACCTCTCACGTCTCCGAAGCCTTGGAAATTCCCGACCAGACAGCAGTTGACGCATTTTTGCCCAGATATGATCCCGAAGTTTTTCTGGACCTTGATGATCCATATAACATCTGGCAATCTGCAGTTGAGCAGTTCATGCTTTATAAATATATCCAACATAAGGCCATGGAAAAAGCCGAGGAGATTTTCGGTGACGTTGAGTCGGAATTCAGGAATATTTTCGGAAGATCCTATGGAGCTGTAAAGGAGTATTGCTGCGATGACGCGGAGATAATTCTGGTTACCACTGGAAGCATGTCAGGAACGGCGCGGCATATGGTTGACCAGTATCGGGAGCGTGGGGAGAAGGTGGGAGCACTGAGTATTCGCCGATTTCGACCCTTCCCTGCAGCTGAGATCCGGGAAAGCCTATCCAGCCGGAAAAGGGTCGTTGTGGTGGATCGGAACATCTCCTTCGGCCAGGGAGGCGTGAGCGCACTGGAGGTTCGCAACTCCCTTTATGGTATGCCGGATGCTCCTCCGGTTTTCGGCTTTGTGGCGGGCTTGGGCGGAGCGGACGTTACGCCAGCGAACCTAGCTGAGGCCCTGGAGAATGTCTCCACTAAAGAGTATGATCCGCGTCCTCAGTGGCTTGGAGTCAAATAATGAACAAGGTACGGTTTACAGGCGATGACCTGGTCATGTCCGGACACACTGCCTGCGCAGGGTGTGGCGAGGTGCAGATTGTTCGCATGGCTCTGATGGCGCTGGGGCCAAAGACGGTGCTATCCATCATTCCCAGCTGCATGACGGGTTGCATGGGGCGTCATCCCGTGACCGCCCTGAAGGTGCCGGTGCTGCATATGCCCTTTGAAACAGCCGGTGCGTCGGGTACGGGGATATCCGCCGCCTTGCGCCGCCGCGGAATCGAGGCCACGGTGATGACCATCGCAGGGGACGGCGGCACTTTCGACATAGGTTTTCAGGCCCTTTCGGCCGCCGCCGAGCGGAATGAGGATTTTATCTATCTTTGCTGCGATAACGAGGCCTATATGAACACGGGCATCCAGCGCAGTTCCGCAACACCCGAAATGAGCTGGACAATGACTACCCCCGTGGAATGCCCCAAGAAAGAGCCGAAAAAAGACATTATGGCCATCATGGCCGCTCATCGCATCCCATATGCTGCTACGGTGTGCGCTGCTTATCCCGAAGACCTGATGGAAAAATTTCGAAGCGCCCGAAACATAAAAGGCTTTCGCTTTTTTCACGCCCTTTCGCCCTGTCCAACCGGATGGCGGTTTGATCCTGGATTAACAATACAAATGGGGCGTTTGGCTGTAGAAACGGGCGTCTTCCCGCTTTATGAAATTGAGTCGGGTCGTCGTTATCGCCTGACGTATGAGCCTAAGCACTTGCCCGTGACAGATTACCTTGATGGGCAAGGGCGTTTCAAACACCTCACGCCCGATATGCAGATGCAGATTCAGCGCAACGTGGAAGAGGAGTGGGCCTTCCTTATGAAACGAGTTGGAGAATCGGAAAACTGAGACGCCCGACTCAGCATTTTTTCAATCAAATGAGTAGGAATCTGGCCCAATTCATTGTGCCCCTAAAATCGGGATGGTGGCCTGCGAGCATGGATTGCAAGGAGCTCTGTAACTCAGAGTGAAACATGCAGTGGCACGGCGAGGAGACTCGTGCGCAGGTTAGAGCCGGGACTCAATAAGTGAGTATGATAGCCATTCGTCGAGAAAAGCCGGAAGACATTGCTCCAATCCGCCATTTGCTCGAACTGGCGTTCGGTGGTTCGAATGAAGCAGATCTCGTCGATGCTCTCCGCCAGCGGGGTGTATTCACGTTATCAGTGGTGGCAATCCAAGACAACCAGGTGGTTGGGCACATATTGTTTCCCCCCGTTACAATCGAGCCAGCACCCTGGAGTATCAGAGCTATTGCACTAGGCCCGCTGGCTGTTTTGCCGATGTATCAGCGGAGAGGAATCGGGTCGCAACTGGTCCGCATCGGTCTCGGGGAATGTCGGCAAGCTGGCCATGAAATTGTTGTGGTCCTTGGTTATCCGGACTTCTACACGCGCTTCGGTTTTTCGCCAGCAAAGCAGCGTGTAATTCGGTATGAGCACGATGTTCCAGATGATGTATTCATGGTCATGGAATTAAATAACGGCGCACTGGCCGGACTAAGCGGGGTGGTGAAATACGAACCTGAGTTCACATCTGTGTGAGGCTGCTCATACGGGGTGGTACACCATGCCCTCGCTAGTGCTAGCATAGTGTGTCACATTAACATTAATGGATAAATTTATCTTATTCTGGATTTTTCCATGCAGTACAAAAATCACCCGGAACGAGAAGCAAAGCTCTATTGGATTAAAGATGTCATCGGGTGATGCTAAGAATGTCTCTCGTGCCACCACCCTAATGTATACTTTAAATTCCGTACTCAATGCATGATCTGAGAGGTGGTCAAGTACGCTTTTCTTGGGAGAAAGAGGCATTGTTAGGCTATTGATATTGTTCACTCTGCATTCTTTTCCTAATTGAGTCCCCTCATGCTTAAAATACGAAGTCATGCCCAGTGTTCTTAGTGGATGAGTACCTATCTCCTATAGGCATTTCAAGAGAACCCCTTCTTAGTATTTGCAACGCGCGTGAATTTTCTCTTTCTCATTGAGACACGGTAAGATAATTCCAGCTTGACAATAAATAATTTACGGATATAATTGCTCTTTAAGAAGTTTCTGTTTTTACGACCGATTCTCGTTCTCATGGATGTGAAAAGAAGCAAGCGAGGCTCATCGGCGCATTTGGGGTGCTCAATGAGTGAAGAATTGATCCGGCCAGAAGGGTCATGGGTTGCTGTAGTTACTCCCTTTGATACCGGGGGTGAACTGGACATTGACTGCTTCCGCCGTCTGGTGGACTTTCACGTGGCAAATGGCACGAACGGCCTGCTCTTCATGGGTTCCACAGGAGAGTCTCCTTCATTGGCGATGGAAGAGAGGCTTGCCATTATTGCTGAGATGACGGCCTATTGCCGGGGCAAGATCCCCGCTTTTCATGGTGTGACCTGTTCTACGACCGCGGCAACGGTCGAGCTCGCCTGTTATGCTGAGGAGCAGGGTGCCGATGGCGTGATGATGGTGGTGCCTCCCTATCTGGCGCCGCCTCAGGGCGCCATCTTCGAATACTTCAAGACGGTCTGTCAATCTATAAAAATTGCGGTTGCGCTTTATAATAACCCGACCCGGGTTGCGGTGAACATCAATCCCGATATCATCATCAAATTGGCCCGGGAATGCCCAAACCTTGTGGCTGACAAGGAGGCGGTGCCCAGTGTGGGACAGTTGGCCTCTGTGATGGAGGGGACTGAGGGCAGGGTGAGGCTGCTTTGTTGCGATGCCCCGGGTTATGCCATTATCCTGCCCACGCTGGCACTGGGAGGGCATGGAACGGCCAACGTGACAGGCAACGTGATTCCCAGGGAAATTGCTGAGATGTCCCGCCCCTGGAGGAGTTGGGATGATGTGATTCGAAGCCGAGAAATGTACTTCGAGAACCTCCCAGTAATTGAGGCGGCTTATTCCCACACCAACCCTGTGGCCGTCAAGGCCATGGTAAAGTTACTGGGTTATCCCGTGGGCGATCCCCGCCCGCCCCTGCCTGCGCTTAGTGCTCAACAGATAAGGCCCCTTGAGGACCTCATGGTGCGTCTGAGGATCCGGGAGCGATATGGGCTTTAACAAACTCAGTGGTTTATTTTATAATTACGGTGTCGTATTTTGGGCTGCCTAAAAGTGAGCAGCTATTTTCTGGAGCACAATCAGATTAGATAATTTTCTATGAGTTATGCAAAATTAATGGGATGGCCGTGCGTCATTTTTCCATTCCTTAATGGGGTGCCACGGGCAAAGCCGCAGGCTTGCCCGTGTCTTCCATACCCGGTTTACTGCCGATCCTTCGGCTCTGCCAGTGGCGCGAGGCATGCGGTGAGACGTTCGATGTATTCCAGAGGCTCAAGGAGGGAATCATTTGAATTGCAAAATGAAAAATTAGCAATTATCAATGCAAATTTTTAAGAAGTGCTAATTTTGCAATGATTATGTAGTGAGAGGAGGCAAAGGTCGATCGAAGAGAGAATATCCAGAGAGATTCCTTGAAGATCGGCAGGAATAATTTTTCCTTAAGGATGGAGAAAAAGGAGGTTCAAAATGGGTAGAAAGATTGCGATTATGGTCGCCGTTTTAATCTTCGTGATGGCATTTATGGCGAGCGGCCCGGCTCATGCGGCAAAGAAGGTCCGGCTGACGTGGACAGCCGGAGGGACGGGCGGAGGATGGTTCGTGATGGCCGGGGGTGTGGCCAAGATCATCCAGGAAAAAGCGCCTGACATTCAGGTCAACGTGATTCCGGGCGGAGGCACCAAAAATCAGCCGGTAGTTGGGTTGAACAAAGCAGAGATTGGCTGGGCGCTGCCCCCGTTCGTTGTTTCGGCCAGGAAGGGGATGGATCCGTACAAAAGAAAGTATGAGGATATTATGGTCTTAGGCGGCAGCTTCAGCGATAACTACCTGCATGTGATGGCCGCCGAAGATACGGGAGTGACCACAATCAAGGGAATGATGGATTACCCCAAGCCCATCCGGGTGTCCCCCGGGAAGATAGGCGTCAGCGGCGAGTTCACCTTCAAGAAAATTCTTGAGGATTATTTCAAAACCAGCTACGACGAAATTAAGGAAAAGGGCGGCAAGGTCATGTTCTTCGGCTATACCGAGATCGCCACCAACCTGAAGGACCGGCACCTCGATTTCGCCTGCATTAACATCGCCCCTCCCGCAGCCATTATTCAGGAGGCGGCCATAGGCCGAAAACTACGCATCCTCCCATGGCCGGACGACCTTCTTAAGCTGTTTAAGGAAGAGTATGGCTTCGGTATCGGAGTCATCAAAAAGGAGATGTACCCTCAGATCCTTACGGAGGATATACCCACCGCCACCATGGGCACGGTGATCATGGCCCACAGGAGCCTTGATCCGGACGTGGCCTACCAGATCACCAAGATCATTTGCGAGAATAAGGATCGTCTGCCCGCCATCCACAAGAGCATGGCGGTATTCAATCCAGCCACCGCCTGGAAGGACATGCCCGGCCCTCTGCACCCGGGTGCTATCCGGTACTACAAAGAAATGGGCTACATGAAATAACCACTCAGTTTTTGAGGGGCACGGCAGTGCCCCTCAGGCCCTTATATATCGAACTGGGCCTAAATGTATTTTTTTGGCGGTGCGGCTGGCTATGGGGCCCACCTTAAGGTAGCGTCTTATCGCCACGATTACGGTGAGTTACGGATGCGTGAGTTATCGGGAATCACAAAGAATATCGTCATAGCGATCACGGCAAGCGCTTCTCTTTTTCACCTGTATACAGCCGCCACCGGCGTGCTTGAACCTCGCCTGCAGCGCGGCTTTCACCTGTTGTTCCTGGTTCCGCTGGCATTTTTATTTTACCCCATGACACGTCGTTCGCCGCGAAATCGCATCCCATGGTACGACTGGCTCCTGGCGATCCTGTCCGCACTGCCGTCACTGTATGTCATTCTTGATAAGGACAGGCTGAACGAGCGCTGGGAGGGAGCCACGGACGTTACGACCCTCCAAATCGTAGTGGGGATCATCATCGTTCTGGCGCTGATCGAGGCCGTGCGCAGATCCACTGCACCGGCACTGGCGGCGCTGATGATCCTGGCTTTGGTTCACCTCATCTTCGGCCACCACTTGCCCGGGTTCCTGTACCACAAGAAGTTTAGTGTGGATTGGATTATCGAGACGTGCTACCTGTTCGACGATGAGGGAATCTACGGCAGCATCACGGGAGTATCTGCCGTCTTTGTGGCGTTGTTCGTCATCTTCGGTGCATTCATCTATGGGCTTGGGCTGGGCCAGTACTTCATCGATCTTGCTTGCCGACTGGCAGGTCGTACTGCAGGAGGGCCGGCCAAAGTGGCCGTGATCTCCAGCGCTTTCTTCGGCACCATCAGTGGCGCGGCTTCAGCTAACGTTTTTGCTACGGGCACGTTCAGCATCCCGTTGATGCGCCGCATCGGATACAGGGCACAGTTTGCAGGGGCTGTGGAAGCGGCAGCCTCAACGGGCGGGCAACTCATGCCGCCCATAATGGGAGCCGCCGCCTTCCTCATGGCGCAAATCACACAGATACCATATATCACGATTTGCAAGGCCGCATTGCCGGCCGCTATCCTGTATTTCCTCTGCGTCGGTGCCACGGTCCATTATGAGGCCTTGAAGTACGGCCTGAAAAGCATGGATATCATTGAGGCGGCACCGCTCAAGCGCCTGCTCAAGGACTCATATCTGTTTCTGCCAGTTATAGTTCTCCTTGCTTTGATGATCATCGGGTACTCCCCCTTCATGGGCGCTTTTGCCGGCACTATCGTGTGCCTGGTGATAAGCATCTTCGACCGGTCCCGCTGGATGACTCCGTCCAAAATCCTCAAAGCCCTGGACATGGGAGGAAGGAACCTTATCATGATCGCCTGCGCATGTTCGGGCGCAGGGTTGATCATCAGCGTGGTGGTAAACACAGGCCTCGGGTTGCAGTTCTCAAGCAAGGTCATTTCTTTGTCCCATGGTGTCTACCTGGCTGCACTTTTATTTATTATGGTTTCGGCCATCATCCTGGGCATGGGACTGCCCACCACCGCGGCTTACGTACTGGCCGTCTCAGTGGGAGGGCCTACCCTGATTGAAATGGGTGGGGAAGTGCTCTCCGTCCACCTTTTCGTGTTTTATTTTGCCATCATGGCCTGCGTTACCCCACCTGTGGCTCTGGCCGCATATGCAGGCGCCTCACTGGCCGGCACCGACCCCTTACGCACAGGCTTCCAGGCTTCACAAATCGCCGTGGCCGGATATATCATCCCTTACATGCTCATTTTTAACCAGGGGATCATGTTGAGAGGCTCATTCCTGGAGGTCTTGCTGACCCTCATTGCCGCCATCATAGCAACGTACCTGCTGGTCATCGGTCTTGAGGGCTGGATGCTGACACGTCTCAAAGCGATCGAAAGGTCAGTCCTGATCGCAGGCGCCATCTTGATTCCATTCCCCCTGGTGTTCTCCCACCTGCAGGCGATCCCCATCGGTATTACTCTGATTGCCGTTTTCTACTTTCTCCAGCGGAATAAACGAGAAAAAGCTCTCATGGCGCAGCCAAAGGAAACTTGGTGAGAAGACAGAAGCAGCGCCTGGATTGAAGATATTTGTCTCAGCATCCCGATCGCCAATATTAAAATAACATCATTAGACCGGCTTCCATTCCTACCAGCTAACCCTGCTTAATCTCTTCACGGGATTTTACCATTTTGGAGAGCTGCCGAGCTTGACTACTAGGCATCATTCAAATTAAACCCAAATTTTGCAATTGAAAGTCCTCTTCCTCTACGACCTTGATTTTTCAA
>CAZTAS010000194.1:0-12053 GCA_964611635.1 uncultured Thermodesulfobacteriota bacterium | reverse complement strand
GGAGAACCGCGTTAGGAATCTGGTCCGCCAGCACAGGATTCCGCTGATTGGACCCAACTGCCTGGGCGTGATTAACACTCATGAAACCGTCTCTATGAACGCCAGCTTCTCCCGATGGATGCCCCGCCCCGGCAATATCGCATTCATTTCCCAATCCGGAGCCCTATGTACGGCTGTCCTGGATTTTGCCGAAGCCCGGAAAATCGGTTTCAGCAAGTTTGTGAGCTTCGGTAACAAGGCTGACATCAACGAAATCGACCTGCTGGAGCACCTGGGGCACGACCCTCATACTGACGTCATACTCATGTACCTGGAGGATATCACTGATGGTCGGAGGTTCATCGAGAAGGCCTCAAAGATCACCTGGGAATTTGAGAAACCGATCCTGGCGCTCAAATCGGGGAGGTCGGAGGAAGGCGCTCGTGCGGCATCTTCTCACACCGGTTCCCTGGCCGGATCTGACGCCGTCTATGATGCGATCTTCTATCAAAGCGGCATCCAGAGACTGGAGACTATCGGGGAGTTGTTCGATTGTGCCACCGCTTTCTCAACTCAGCCCCCCTCCAGGGGGCGCAGGGTGGCTATCATCACAAATGCGGGCGGCCCGGGCATCATGGCTACCGATGCCTCCATCCGCCATGGACTCCACTTGGCACGGTTAACTCCTAAAACCACGGAACTGCTCCACAGGAGCTTGCCCCCCACCGCCAATATCCAAAATCCGGTGGATGTCATCGGTGATGCGAAGCATGACCGATACGAGGCGGCCATTCGGGCTGTTTTGATGGATAAAAACGTGGATTGCGCCGTGATTATCCTCACTCCCCAGTCCATGACGGACATCATGGAAACGGCTGAAATCGTCCCCCGTGTCACCTTTGGCATTGCAAAGCCGGTTACGTGTTCTTTCATGGGGGTTGTGGATGTCTCCAGGGGAGTTGAGTATCTGGAAGCTCACGGCATTCCCAATTACCAATTTCCCGAGGCGGCCGTCCGGGCCCTGGCCAGCATGTGTCGATATAACGAGATCCTGGACATTCCCCACCGAGAGTTCGAAGAAATACCGGTGGATCGTAATGGGGCCGATCGTTCAATCCAAGCTTTTTAGGCGTTCGCGACCACCGATACCTGATGGAATTCGAAGCCAACCAGCTATTGGAACTGTATGGATTTCCGCTACTTCCGAGCCGCCTTGTCAATGACCCTTCCGAGTTGAAGGAGGTCCTTAGAGAGCTTAAGCCGCCGGTGGCCATGAAGATATCCTCCCCGGACGTGGCGCACAAATTCGATTTGGGTGGCGTGAAGCTCGACATTCGCACGGAGTACCAGGCCCAAAAGGCATACGAGAATATTATGGAGAACGTCCGTGAATGGTATCCGGATGCGCGAATTCAAGGTGTATTTGTCCAGAAGATGGCGGATAAAGGAATCGAGGTCATCCTTGGCAGCAAGCGAGACTGCAAGTTCGGGCCCCTTTGTATGTTCGGCCTGGGAGGAACCCTCGTGGAGATTATGAAAGATGTGACATTCCGTCTCGCCCCCATGTGGCGTGCCAGCGCCGAGGTCATGGTGCGCTCCATCAAGTCCTATCAAGTGCTCAAAGGATACAGGGGTCAGCCTGTGGCTGATATACGCTCCATTGAAGACTGCATCCTGCGCCTCTCCCAGTTGGTTGCCAATCACCCGGAGATCGACGAGCTGGACATAAATCCCTTGATCGTTTATCAGGAGGGAAAAGGATGCGTGGTTGCTGACAGCAGAATTCTGCTGAGAAGGCCTTCGGTGTCCCAAGCCGCCGGTTAGCTGATAAAAGTCTTGCAACCGGGAAATGATAACCTTCCCAATGCTGTGGCTCACCGTCTTCCGTTTTGATCCATTCCCTGAGGGAAATGGGCTCATTTCTCCTGAAGGAAAGTGATTAATTTTTCATAAATGCGCTGACTTTACTGCGCATAACAAACCATGGCGCGCAAAAGACATTTTAGGGACACCATACCGATTTCTCAGTCCGCATTTTGCGGAGGCTGAGATCAAGTAGAAAAGCGAAGAAAAGAAAAATAAGTATACTGTCACTTAAATTTATATATTTTTATCTTGATATATCATGATAAAGCTGTATATACTATTGTATAAGAAGAAATTTTTTATCTAGATTCTGAAACATGAAACAATTTTCCATTGCCTCTTTAATTGAAAAAGAAATTCGGAGCCTGATCGATTCGGGCCGTTTAAAGCCTGGTGATCCTGTTACCAGCGAGCAGGGGTTGGCAAAAAAGTACAAAGTTTCCAGGATGACCAGCCGGAAGTCTTTAGAGCGGCTGGCCCAAGATGGTCTCATATATCGGGAACCAGGGAGAGGAAGCTTTGTAGCCAAGCCAAAACTGACATTACACTTGGGGTTCTTTCGCTCCATTGAAGACCAACTTTTAGAACAAGGTTTTATGCCTTCCTTCAAATTAATCAATTTCTCGAGGGAAGGCTCGTCGGTTGAAGTTGCACAAACTCTCGCTTTGAAAGAAGGAACAAATATTTATAAATTAAAACGGTTGAAGATCAGGAACCATGAAATCTACGGCTTCGAAGAACGTTATTTCCCTGCAGATATTGGGGAGAGATTCACCAAAGAGGATCTGAAGAAAAAAACCGTATTTCATTTGCTCGACAAAGACCCGCGTACCAAAGTTCACCGTATGACCATTGTTACCAGTGCCAAGGGAGCCCAAGATAATCTTGCCAGCATCCTGAAAGTCCGCAAGGAATTCCCACTGATTGTCCGGCAAAATACTTTGTTTGCTTATAACAATAGGCCCATCCAGTATGGGATCTCGTATTTCCGGAGTGACCGTTACCAGTTTTCCCTGGAATACAAGATTGAATAGGCAGAGGATTGGATATGAAGATCATCTCAGGCAAAAAGGTTTATGATTCTTTGCACGAAATTATTACTCCCGATCATGCGGCTCTGATTATTATTGATATGCAGAATGATTTTTGCACCCCCGGTGGCATTTTTCACCGCCATGGAAAGGACTTGACCACGATTCAAAATATAACCTTTAACATAGCCCGGCTCCTGGAGGTGGCCAGGAAGCTTGAAATATTGGTCATCTTTATACAGCAGACGACGCAGCCAGAGGGTGGGAGTGATTCTCCGGCTTGGTTGAGACTTAAGGCCAGGGATGGGAAGGATCCTAATTATACACTGGAAGGCACATGGGGCTGGGAGATCGTCAAAGAGCTTAAACCAATGGCTAGCGATCGAGTGATCAAGAAATATCGTTCGGATGCCTTTGTTCAAACTGACCTCGATCTGACCTTACGATGCAACAGGATAGAATCTTTACTGATCGTAGGTGTTATCACTGAAGGATGTGTGGAGTCCACTTTGCGAGCCGCGATTCATCATGACTATTATGTGGTTTTGATCGAGGATTGCGTCGCCAGCCCCAACAAAGATCTCCACGAGGCGGCCTTGAAAATAATGAGATCGCGTTACGATGTGGCATCTTTGAATGAAATTCTGGAAATTTTTGATTCAATGCGAGAAATTCGCACTTAACGTAACCCATGCGGGTGATCGCTTTCCTTGTTGGCGCCCGTAAACTTTAAAATGCTTGTCTGCGATTGTATTTCGGAGACCTTTCAGCTGAAAGGAGCATTAATGATGAAAAAAATTAGCTTTTCAATGGTGTGGGTGGGATTATTTATTATATCCTCATTCTTAGCAGTGGGGTTCGTCCAGGCCAAGACTATTCCTCTATCTCTGGCCGCAACGGGACAAGCTTCTTCTTACTATGCATACAATGTTGCCATCGCACAATTGGTCAACAAAAACGTGCCCAACGTAAACGTTACTGTCTTGGAGACCGGGGGCTTTGCCGACAATATTAAGTTGATCGAGAGGGAAGAAGCTGATTTTGCTCAGATGGCCGAGCCTGATCTGTACCTTGCGCTTAATTCTATAGGTATTTATGCAAAGGAAAAATATACCAAAGCAAGGCTGCTATGGCTTGCCAATCCCCTGGTGTATTATTTCGTTGTGAGTAAAGAAGCGGGGATCACCGATTTTGCAGACCTGCAAGGTAAAAAATATACCCCAGGTGGTCGAGGCAGCAGTACAGAGCGCTTGTGCATGGAGATATTCGACATTTTGGGCGTCAAGCCTCATTATTACACCGCAGGTTACAGCGATGCGGTACGAGCCATGAAAGACCGCCGAATTATTGGGTACACCAAGAGCGGTCCCACCAACGCTCCAGAAGCAACCATAATGGACGTATCGACGGCGGTTCCCATCAACATCCTGAGCTTCAAACAGGACCAGATAGCTAAAATTCAAAAGGTCAAACCTTACTATAAGTTCACTACTGTGAAGGCCGGCTTGTTCAAAGGGGTTGGCGACGTTACCTCTATCGCCATTTTCTTCGGCTCCATGGCCTCCAAAGATCTCTCTCCGGACATTGTTTATCAGATTGTCAAAGTGGTCTTCAACAACGTAGACTACATTGCCCAGTCGTATCCCGGGATCAAGGGTATGAAACTCGCTGAGCAGACCATTCAAAACGCCTCCTCTCCTCTCCATGCAGGAACGATCAAGTATTTGAAAGAACTTGGTTACAAGATTCCCAAAAACCTCCTTCCTCCTGAGATGAAGTGATTCGCGTTTTTAACCGAAGCTCCCTTCCACGAAATGACTAAGAAGGGAGCTTCCTTCTATTGGCCACGAAATCACCACCCTGGTATACAAAGGGACTTGTCATGATGCGCACGAATGGTTTTTACAACAGGTGCTCCGTTGCGTTGGCGGTGGCCCTGTCCCTTTTTCACTTATACACCGGAGCAGTAGGCCCCTTTCCCAACATCATTCAGCGGGCGATCCATGTTGGCTTTGGCCTGGCCATCTGTTTTTTATTGAGTGCGCGAGAAAAAAAGTTCATTTTTACGTTTATCAACTTCGCGTTAGCCATTGGCTCGCTTGCCATCTGCTGGTACGTTGTTTTCCATTATGATAGAATTTCGCAAGCAACTTTCGTGCCGAGGAAATTGGATCTGATCCTGGGATTCACCCTGACACTGATCATAATTGAGGCATCGCGAAGGGTAATCGGCTGGTTCCTTCCAGCTCTAGCCCTGATTTCTTTGATTTACGCCTATTTCGGCCCTTATTTTCCGGGCATCTGGATGCATCGCGGGCTTTCGCTCCGGTTCATGATCGAGGTATTATTCACCTCAACACGAGGGATCTGGGGCATAGTGACCGGCATTTCTGCAACGGTGATCGCCATTTTTGTGATTTTCGGCAGCGTGCTATTTGGCACTGGTGGAGGCACAACGTTCATGAACCTGGCTATATGGACCGCAGGCCAGGCTTACGGTGGAGGGGCCAAAATTTCCACTATCGCAAGCAGCTTGTTCGGGACTATTTCCGGCAGTGCCGGGGCCAACGTGGCTACCACAGGGACATTTACCATTCCCCTGATGAAGCGTCTGGGATATGAGGCCAATTTTGCGGCGGGAGTAGAATGTTCTGCTTCAACTGGGGGCCAAATAATGCCGCCTATCATGGGTGCCGGAGCCTTCATTATGGCAGAGCTATTGGGTATTCCATACATTCGTATTGCAGCGGCGGCCATCATCCCCGCCCTGCTATTTTACCTGGGTGTTTATGCAGGGATTCATTTCGAAGCCAAAAAGAAAAATTATAAGGGCTTGAATGCCGAGGAGATACCCCAGAAGTCTGAGATCTTCGATTTTTATAAACTAATACTAGTTTTCGCACCCTTGGCTGTGTTGATCTACTACTTGGTGCAGGGCTATACACCTTTCACCGCCGGCTTCTGGGCAGTGATCACGTCGATTCTATTGTTTTTTGTACTGGAGAAAGGAAAATTTAAAGAAAAGATAAGAAAAACATTTGAAATCTTTGCCAGAGCCGGCAAAGGAATGGTGACAGTGATCGTTCTTATCGTATGCGCTCAGGTAATTCTGGCCATGATCGCGGTATCAGGAGTTGGAGTCAAGTTTTCCAGCATGATTATCGAACTGGGAAAAGATAATCTCTGGATTGCCTTGATCTGCGCCATGGTGGTTAGCGTAATTCTCGGCATGGGTTTGCCAACTTCTGGTGCCTATTTGCTTTGTGCCGCTGTGGTGGCACCGGCCCTCATTCGCATCGGAGTGGAGCCGCTGTCAGCCCACTTTTTCGTCTTCTTTTTTGCCATTTTTGCTGGTATTACCCCCCCGGTGTGCGGCACAGTTTACATTGGCTCCTCTATAGCCGATTCGAACTGGGTTAAAACCGCTTTAATTGCCTTGCGTCTGAGCTTTGCGGCGTTTATTATTCCTTTCATTTTCGTATATAATCCCACGCTTCTGTTAATCGGCACTCCACTCAAAATCATTTGGAACAGCCTTACTGCAAGTTTAGGGGTATTAGCTGCCTCCGCGGCCATCATTGGCTATCTATTCAAACAGTTGACTATTATAGAGAGAGCATTTTATCTGGCAGGTGGGTTGCTCCTAATTAGCCCAAGCCTTTCTAGTGATATCGTGGGCATCGTGTGTGCACTTGTGCCAACCCTGAGTCAGTTCATTCGTAAAAAAGATCTACCAGTTCATGCGTAAAAACTGAAACTTTACAATAAATCATAGACAGGAGATAAAGATGAAAAAAACAACAAGATTCCGCAAGCTGATTGAAGCAAAAGAAATACTCATTGCTCCTGGGGTTTACGACGGCATCTCCGCTCGTTTGGTGCAGGATATGGGATTTCAGGCCGGCGTCCTCTCTGGAGCTGGTATATCCAATACACGCCTGGGAAAGCCTGATGTGGGCATATTGGGGCTGGCTGATAATCTGGATCATACGAGGAATATCGTCAACTCTGTTGACATTCCACTCCAGGCTGACGCGGACACCGGGTATGGGAACGCTGTAAACGTTTACTTCACGGTGCATCTGTTCGAGCAAGCTGGCGTCGCGGGCATTATGTTAGAGGATCAGGTTTGGCCCAAACGCTGTGGCCACCTCAAAGGGAAAGAGGTGATCTCCGCATGGGGAGCATTTTTAGGGACATAATACCAATTTCTCATCCGCATTTTGCGAAGGCTGAGACCAAGCAGAAAAGAGAAGCAAGTGAAAATAGGTATACTCTCCCCTAAATATAAGAAATTAATTTTTCATAAATGCGCTGACTTTACTGCGCATAACAAACCGTGGCGCGCAAAAGACAGTGCTGGATTTTTTGATTTGTGATTATCAATTTAGCTTTAATATCAGCGAGATACATCAGGAATTCTTAAGGAAAGTATAAACCCCACTAATGCGGCCATGGCAAAAGATAGGAGTATGAGCCGATATGAGCCGGTGGCATCCAGCAGCAACCCGGTGGCCAGGGTTGCCAGAATGCTGGCCAGGTGCCCTCCGGCGTCAAGAAAACCCGCTCCCGTGCTGGCCGCGTCCGAACTTAACAGGTCGGCTGGCAGAGCGTAATATAATGGATGGAAAAATTGTGTGGCAATCCCCAAAAAGGGAAGGATCACAACCACCCATTTCAGGCTGCGCAGTCCCGCCAGTGCCATCAACAACAAAAAAAGCGCGACCATACCGCCTGCGATCATAGGCCTGCGCCTTCCACCAAACCACGTATCTGAAATATAGCCTCCCAGCGGCCTGGCTAAAACGCCCATTATTGGAACCAGACCCGCTATGGCGGCTGCGCTGGTCAGGCTAACGTTGAAAGTCTCCTTGATATATGACGGGAACCAGATCAATATGCCATAAGTGAGATATTGAAGGGTCCAGTATGAACCCAGGACGACCCACATATTCGGGTCTGTCATTACCTTCCGGAAGGGAGTGGGGCGTACCTTCGTTTGCCCCACGGGTGATACAGGCATGGAATGCGTGGTTATAACAGCAGGCCGATCGCGCACGGCCATCAGGTACATTGCAATGACCGCAAACAGTATGATTGCCGGAATCTGAAACGATGCGCGCCGGCCCCATCTGTCAGCCGCAGAGGCTGCCAGAATATAAGCAAGAACCGTAAAGACCGAGACCGAGGTGGAAAAGAGGCCGATAGCAGTTCCCCAGCGATGAGCCGGAAACCAGTTAACCAGGATTCGGATGTTCGGGCCCCAGCCCCCGGCCTGGCCCATTCCGCTCATCCCCTGGAAAAAAAGTAACGAAAAGAAAGCACGCGATAGTGAAAAGCCTAAGTTGGCCAGGGAAGAAATCAGGGCTCCTCCCGCAGCCACCAGCCGGGAAGAGAAGCGGTCTCCCAAATAACCAGCCGGGATTTGACTGGCAGCGTAAATGATGTAAAATCCCGACATCAGCAGGCCTGCCTGACCGTGAGAATATCCCATTTCTTCGCGCAAAAGGGGAAGAATCGCTGCCACATTGAGACGCGCCAGATATAAGGCCCCATAAATAAGCCAGCACCAAAGTAGAGTTCCATACGGATTTTGTAACTGTCTAGAATGAGCCATGGAAAATACTCCTTTTTGGGAGATGATCATAAAGGCAATGATCACATCATGTCAATGAGAATGCACAAATTCAGAAGGCTTAGAAATCAAGACTTATTTTTGTTGGGTAACATCAGCACATTGAATCATTATCGGAAAAAATTCGTGCGAATCGATTCAAAATTTGATATAATGCGCATCAATGGCGTGGCGTTTCAAAAAAATCCATAGATTATTGCGACCTGCCCCAATAAGCCGGATAGCCGGATGTTGGGCCAATCAGTTAGGCAGAGAGGAGGAAACATGCCAATAGTTCATGTAGTAATGGCGGAAGGAAGGAGCAAGGATCAAAAAGCAAAACTTGCCAGACGCTTCACCGACGACATAGTGGAGATCCTCGGGGCCAGCGAGGAGGCTGTTCACATCGCATTTCACGAATTACCGAGGGAGAACTTCACGTGGAGAGGGTTATTACTGACTGAAAAGCCAAAATAGGGAACGCAGGCTGTGCCCACTAAATCTCATTATTTCTTGCCCATTTCGAATAAAAATTAATTGTGGACACAGCTCACCCCTACTATTGGACTTTTTTATTAAGTTGAAGCGGGGCGAGACTCCCCGGCTATAGTGTGGCCCTCAGTTTTCTCGGACGCTCCATACTATGTGATTATTCACCAAATCTTGAATAACGTTTATGTATTATATGATTGGTGCCACTGGCAGAGCCGAAGGTTCGCCAGTGAAACAATCATTTATTAGAAGACAATGGCAAGCCAACGGCTTCGCCCGTTGCCACCTCTTTGAAGGTTTTTTTGACGGGATAAAATGAAAATCATTTCAAAATTAGCAATTTCCAGAAAATTTGAAATGCTAACTGTTAAATTCTCATTTTGTAATGAATCAAAGATCTTAGCTCAGGTAAAGGGATATTTTTCGTGATAAGACGCATTGGAATGATCTTTATTAGTCTCCTGCTGCTCCCGATTTCGATTACATGGGGGATAGAAAAATCAATCTTCCACCAGGGAAACTCCTATTTAATAGAAAAGAAATATGAAGAAGCCATTGTTTGTTTCACCCGTGCCATCCGGCAGGATTCGAATAATGCCGCGGCTTATGTGAACCGCGGCATTGCTTACTGGAAAAGTGGAAGGATTGATCTGGCGCTGGCCGATTTTTTCAGGGCCATTCAATTGAATCCCGGGCAGATCGAGGCCTACCTGAATCGGGGCATCATTTATAATGCAAAAGGGATGTATGCTGAGGCTGTTGCGGATTTTACCCAAGCCATTGAGCTGGACGCGCGGTTGCCCATGGCTTATCTGAATCGTGGTGTTGCAAAACTGCAAATGGATATTCTCGATTCCGCTTTATCCGACCTGGCAAAGGCCATTGAGCTTTCCCCTGAGCATCAAATGCAACACTCGGCGCCTCAAGACCTAGAGCATAATGCGCTAATGGATAATCCAAGTTTTTCCACGCTTGTGGTCGCCTATTTCAACAGGGGTTTAGTGCATATGCGGAAGGGCAAATATCGCATGGCTATCCAGGATCTTAACCGGGCCATCGAACTGCAGCCGGGGAATGGGGTGTTCTTCTATAATCGCGGATTGGCCTGCTCCGCCCTCGGCAAGATTGAGATGGCCATCGATGACTTCTCTCAAAGCTTGCGACTCGATTATAATCGGGCGGAAGTTTATTATCACAGGGCAACAATCTTTATACGTAAGAAAAAATGGGAACAGGCCCTGACGGATCTGAACCGTGCCATCAAGATCGACCCCCTCAACGTCATGGCATATTATCATCGCGCTGCAGTCTTCGAGGAAATGGGACGCCTTGCAAATCCGATGTTATACAGCGCTGAGCTCACTTCTTCACGGCCTAGTGTGTGCGCCCGTGATTATTATAAAAAAGCGGTTATGGACTTGACGCGGGTGACCCTACTGGATCCACAACAGGCTCAGGTTTATGCTAAGCGGGCCGGTCTCCTTGTCGAAATGGGTAAGCTGGAAGAGGCGTTAGACGACCTCAACCATGCAATAGCCCTGCGACCAGACAATTTCAACCTAATCAAGCTCCGGGCTTCGACATACCAACGGCTGGGCAAAACCCAAGAGGCACTATTGGATCTCGAACATGCCCTGTCCATGCATCCTGACGATGTAGAATTGCGGCTTGCCAGGGCGGAGATTTTATATGAAAAGGGAAAGTTCGATGCTGCTGTTGAAGATCTCCAGAAAGTTATGGCACTGAATGACCAGAAAGCTCGGGCATATCTGATCCGCGGCGTTATCTTTAGCCGCAAAGGCCAGCACTGGAAAGCTGTTGAAGATTTCACCCGCGCTATCTCTCTTGATCCTGGAGATCCGCATTTTTATTTCCTTCGAGGTGTCTCTCAGGAGGCCATGGGATTGCACGAACTGGCCATAGAAGATTTCAGCGCGGTCATACGCCTGAGCCCCGCAGATTCTTTGGCCTATAATAATAGAGGCATTATTCACTCCCGGATGGGACTTAATGATATGGCCATCGCAGATTTTGACCGCGCCATCGAGCTAAATGTCTCCTTCACAGAGGCATACGTGAATCGCGGGGTCGCTTTTGCTCGGCAGGGAGCGCACGCCAATGCAATAGCGGATTTTAACCGTGCCTTGGAGCTTAAGCCCGGGGATCCCTCCATTCATCTGATGCGAGGGACTTCACTGGAGGAGCAAGGTCTCCATCTTCAGGCCATTGAGGATTATACAAAGGCGATTCGGCTTGATCCAGAAAATCAAATAGCCTACTTCAATCGGGGAGGTGTCCATGCCCGGATGGGAAATTATCAAGATGCCATAGCCGATTACAATGAGGCTATCCTTCTGAATCCTAATGACGCAGCCGCTTATCTCAATAGAGGGGAGGCGTATGCAAAATCGGGAAAAAGACGGAAGGCTCTTTCTGATTTTATTCGAGCAAGAGAGCTGGATCCCAGGCTGGCCTCAGCATATCTCAGTCTAAGCAATGCTCGCGGCTTGAAGGCGATTCAGAAACCTTAAGAATGGTGGGTTTAGCGCGTGCAACTTATAGGATATACATTCGAATTAGGACGATATCTGGACAATAATATGACTTGATTATATTATCCCGTTGAAAAAGGGACGTGGAAGTTTCAGAGCTCATCCCCTATTCCTTCGAAGATGAAATCTACGCAATTTTCAAACTGGTCACAATCTTTGCACTCCTCCCTAATCTGAGCCAAAAGCAAAAGATCAGCCATGTATGAAGGCTCACCAATAAAGGCATTATCCAGAATGATCTTTCCTAGGCCGAACCCAAAGCACTCTTTTCCCATAAAAACATAATCATCCTTAGCAACGGGGAATGTATCCGCCCTGCAACGCTCCATGGTATCCTCCGTCCGAGCGTGGAACTTTTTAATATTATTTTAACACATGATATTCACCTATGAAAATAAAAAAAATATTGCAATAAATAATCTATAATATAATATTTCAGTGGAAATATCAATTCGCTCCACCTCCCCAAAAATAGACATTGATCTTGGCACAGCTTTTTTTTGATCCCTTTTGGGCATT
>CAZTAS010000193.1:0-12104 GCA_964611635.1 uncultured Thermodesulfobacteriota bacterium | reverse complement strand
CCTTTTAGGGGTGGTAGTTGACTGTCGAGTTCCGGTTGTAATATACACAATTTTTGAACTTTTTGGAAGTAAGGAGTAAAGGAAGTAATGCTCTGTGAGGATTTCAGCAACTAATAAGCAAATCATTACCAAAATATGACACCATAGGCTAATCCAAACTCACAGCTTGTACCGGGTAGTCAACCAGCATGATGATCTGCTGGTAATCGGCAGGACGCTCCACGTGTTCGCCGATGCCTGGGGCCAGTTACGGCGAATCAGCCAGCAGCGCCTTTCGGCATTTCAAAAGGCCCTGGCACTTTATCGGGAAGAGCCGCCCCCATCCTCATGAGAGATGAAATGATCTTTCGTTATCCCGCAGGCGAGCCATCCTGCAAAAAGATGGCACAAATAAGTGCTTATGATCATAAAAATTACTTTTTTATGGGTAGGTTTTGGGTGAGTTTTGGACAATGAATAAATGTATCAAAGAGGTCGGGAATAAGATTTTATAATTGATTTAAGTATTACATAGAACAAAAATAAAATATTTATTTTGTTTAAATCTTAAAATGTGAAAACCAAGATTTGATCCGGCAAACACTGGCAAAATAAGTCTCGGCCATTGTTACACCTACAAGGAGTGAGGATCAGTCTACATCAAGCATTGATGATTTCCAATTGAAAGATAGCATAGCGACGAAAATAGCCGGCAGCTATGAAGCATATCGGAGTAAGTAACAGTTAGGGTTAACGATTTTTTTAGTTTATTTTTTTATCTTCGATTCCTTTTCTGAGTGAATTTATTGCTTCTACCGTGCAGGCTCCGCCCAGAAAAACTGCAGCAATTAAGAATAAAACAAATCCTTCTATTTCGTGGATTGGGCTTTTTGCAGAGGCTCGAATTCCAGCGCCTGCTAAAAATGATAGTATAAACAAAATAAAAATAGAAAAATTCTCATTTCTACCTCCAGAGAAACCTTTCAGCAACAAAAGTCCATATTAGAAGCCTGCGGCTTGAGCGCTCGGTAAGTACTCTCCAATTTCTCCAAAATCCACAATATCACTGTTTTCTGCTGGGTTGTAATAATATATGCGGTTATTCATGACAGCTAAGTACACATTTGTAGCTGGGTAATAACGGTAATAATAATTCTGAAATGTTTGCGAAGTTCCCCCACGCGGGAATAGTTCCGGCAGAATCCACTCAGCCCAGTTGAAAATACGGTCGGCTGGTCTCGGAGTCGTCAGGTTTCCCAAATTTAAAAACCCTTGACTGTTGGACCCAAGAACCTGCACAGGGAGCCAGGAGTCAGATATTGTCCCATTACCAAGCTCACCCTTAATGTTACTTCCCCATGCCCAGACGGTTCCATCATACTTAAGAGCTTCAGAGTGGGAAAAACCACCAGCAATGCCAGCGACATCATAGAATTCAGGAATTTGAACCGGTATAGATGAGTTCATCGTAGTTCCATTTCCAATTTGACCGTATCGGTTGCCACCCCACGCCCATACTGTGCCGTCATTCTTTAAAGCAAGGTTGTGATAGTGACCTGCTGCTATCGCCGTAATGCTATTCAAGCCTGAGATTTGAACTGGAATAGTTGCGTTTGTTGTCCCGTTTCCAACTTGATCGTATCGATTACTTCCCCACGCCCAAACTGACCCATCGGCTTTTAAAGCAACAGCATGATAGCTGCCTGATGAAATGGCTATTACATCGCTTAATCCTGATACTTGAACCGGAATTGATGAATTCGTTGTTGTGCCATTCCCAAGTTGGCCAGCAGAATTATCGCCTAACGCCAAAACTGTCCCATCGTCCTTGAGAGCAACTGTGTGATAATCGCCAACTGCAACTGCACCTATGTGAGACAACCCAGAAATTCTTACCGCTTGAACTGTGCTTGAGGAACTTCTAGTCGTGCCAAGCTCACCTCTCGAATTCCTGCCTAAACCCCAAACAGTACCGTCGCTTAAAATGGCAACAGTATGATTCAACCCGGCCGCTATCTTTAATATCTGCGTATTGTCTAAGCCCTCAAAAGTAACAAATGTGGGTATTCGAAATCCCCATCGATATGATAAATTAGTGGGGATGATGCCCCAGGCCCAAAGTGTCCTATCGCTCTTAAGAGCCACAATGTGCTGATGTCCAGCTGAAATTGTGGCGACATCAATTAATCTAGAGACTTGGATAGGTACAGGTGTGGGAGAGACTGTCGTGCCACCATTGCCAAGTTGGCCATCCTGGTTATTTCCCCAAACCCATACAGTGCCATCATTTTTGAGAGCAACCGTATAGAGAAATCCTGCGCCAATTTGAGGAGAGGTTGCCCATAATGCTGAGGCCGGTAAAAACACTGAAAGCAGGAAAAGTAACGATAAATTGATCTCAAGAAATTTTCTCATATTACTCTCTCTGGTTATGAGATTTTATCTAAAGCACCAAAAAAATTTAACCGTCCAAATTCTAGGAACATGATATGTATTCTTGACTCTGGCGGGTGGCCCGGACAATTTATTTGTGGGCGCTGGACAGAGGCAACTGGCAGTACACATCGTTTCCAATGGACCGGCTCGCTACCATATCCTCCTGTGCAAATCCTCTTGCCGCCTTGCGACCGAGACGACGAGTCGCCCGGGCCACTCGAGATCTATATAGGTTAAACAAACCAAAATTTTCGTATACCTAACTTCAATCAAGCAAGTAAGACCTATTATAATCGAGGCCACCGCAAGTTTCAATGTGCCCTAAATCCCACCATCTGCGACAAAGAACTGGTTGATATACGGTCAGTCGCCTTGGTTCGCAATGACCTAACTTCTTCAAAGCATGGTTTATATTCAGATAGCCCTCAAAAGAAGACATATTCTTCCTTTTCCAAAGCGAGGCCCTAAATTCATCTCCTGCAGGATTTCCAAACCCTAACGCTTGAAGAGAAAACAAAAACTGCTGATTATTAACAAGAATAAGAGAGAAATCTTCTTGAGTTGGATTCAGATAATTCCACCCAAAGATCCAATATGGAAAAATTTCATTTAGTGCTTCGCAGAACCTCACAGAATATTGTGCTATTGATGATATGAACAACTCAACGTCAATTTCTTCGAGTTTTTGATAAATATCATGACCAAGTGTCTTCGGGTGTGTGAGATTCCCTCTAATGTCGTATGAGAGAAAAACCATTTTCTTAGCTTCAATAGTTATATCCAAGGCCTTACCGGTTACTATCTTAGGCCATTCTTCAAGTTTTTCCTTAAAACGAGTATTGCGAAGTAAATCGGAAATCTCACCTTCTGTTTTTTTCTCTCTATTAAGCTTGTCCCTCATTCTACCATTAAAATATGCTTCTAAAAAAGCAATACCAAAATATAAGGCCGAAGTTAGATGATGATATTTTGTGGCCTCATCTTTTCTCTCTGCGGCTGTAACCGCTTCCCGATACATAGATGAAAAGTTTTGCCATGATGGATTTATGATCCATGGATTCATATCAGACCGTTTTTCAATGCAAAGCGGTTTTGCATAGCACCACTAAAGTTATATTTTATGTTTAATCTATGTTTTCCGTAAAGACCAAAATATTCTTTATTTCCGCAGCTTGCTGCTAAGAATTCAAAATTAATGGATGAAACCAAATGACTATAATATGTAGAGTTTTCAATCATAAATTTCGTTTATTTTATAATATACACCACTTTTGAATTATTTGGAAGTGAATGTTTCATGAAGAAATGCCCTGTGATTAACTTAGCAACTAATGATCAAATATTGCAAGAATCTGACACCATAGGCACGTCATACCTCCCAGCTTGCCCCCGAGTCGGTGTCCGCCTGGTCAAGAATGGCTAACACTATATCACAATTCTTGATGGATTCGATGTTCTGCTGGAATATGTGCTTTGCGTGGTTGTGAGATGTGGAGATTTCTTCGGGTAAAAGCACTTTGATTTTCCGGCTCCGCAGCATGTCAGCCAGCGAGCGGTTTCAGGAGCGCTCAGCGAAGGTGAATAAAGATGCTGAAAGATAGATAATCATTTCTCAGCACAAGGGAAAAAACCAGTTGTCACGTACTATATTATATAATGCCTATGCATTTAACTCATAAATCGATTTAATACCACACCCTGTAGTCATGACAATTTTTGGGAAAAAGAGGAGATATGAATATAATGAACTGGGCTTCTTTTATTCTCGGCATGTCGGTCGGCTTTTTATCCATTGCGTTTATTGAAACGATCATCAGAATTGTAAGGCGACGGCGCTTATCTAACCCCGATGATAAACGATCCACAGGTAAAGTAGGAAAAGAATTGTACCAATGATCCATTTATATTCACGACGAATCCAGTCAATGACTGGCATTATCCATGGGCGCTTAGTATGGCCAATAATGCCGTTGCTTGGATATGAATTGACGAGTTTGCCGAGGTACCAGTTATGAATACGCTTTTTAAGTCGTTTGATTTTATCCAGTTTTCCTTCCTCATTAGGCATATAACTATTCAATTCTATCAGGGACAGATAGAGATGGCAACAAATAAGATTCGATATATAATTTCAATAAGAATATAGACAAATTTTGTCATCACTACAGGTTGTGGGCAAGAGAACATATTATGAGTTAAGTCAATAGGCATTTATTATATTTTTTTAGTCTGTGTCAATGTCAAATTTTATCAATGACTTGATACCATATATCCGCACATTCATTAAAAGAATCTTCCAAAAGACAAGGCTGCATACATGGGATCGTGGTCGGCTCGTGCCTGCCTGATCATGACTATGTGCGATTTTTCTTCCTTGGCCAGCTTCTCGAAAATATCTCTTTGATTTGGATCATTGCAGAGCCGGGCCAATTCGGAATACAGAAGAACGGAATTTTTTTCCGCCTGCATGGCCAGGACGCAGGCAGCCGCAACATTGTCAATCTCCTTCAGTTGCTTTGTCGCATTTCTCCCTTTGGGGAAAAGGCCTTCGTGAATGATCGACTCCACATAATCGTCAATTTCGGGAAGGGCGAATGGTTCTACCACTCCCTTTTTCTCTGAGTCTTCTTTGATCTTCATGAATGTGTTAATATGGGCATCTTCTTCTTCCGCCAACCGCATAAATAGATCTTTCAAGTCCTTTTGTAAAAATTTTTCTGAAGCCTTCAAATAGAAATCCATACCATCCTTTTCGGCGGTGATGGCAAAATCAAAAATATCCAGTTGCTTCTTTTTCTTCTTTTCCATGGCGCTATCTCCTTTTTGGTTATGTTACGGCCATCCTGAGTTAGAAAACAGCCTTAATTAATTCTTTTATATCACACATATTTTGGCAAAATCAATTCTTTACCATCAGGGGTTTCTCTGAATATTTCAAGGGGAAAAAGAGCGTGCGGCCTGGAATGCCTGCCTCCGAGGCGACCGGAAAATAGAATTTTTTTTGGGCAGCACACCTTAATGAGAATTCATTGCAAAATGCAAATTCAGCATTTAGCATTTCAATGTTTTTTATAAGTTGCTAATTTTGCAATGATAATTGCTAATTTTACAGTGATTATCCTGTCTGAAATCTTTTCCTTATTCATTGCTATAGACTCGGAATATGGGCACGTTCTTGATGGGTGAAGGGATAGGGGTGCTCGTCTCCATCCTTCGGTATATATGCAGGGAACGAAGGATGGAGCGAGTCAACCGGAAAATTATATTTGATGGCCGGCCATATAAGTGGTGCTGCTGTTTCCGGGGGAATAATTGGCGCATCATGCTCGATCGAAGAAGATGTTTTTGCCTGAGCAGGAAAGAGGGATGCCAATGATGACCTTGGACTCCATCCAACCCAGTTTCCTTGTCGGGCCTCCAATGGTGTACATCATGCGGTTATCCACGTGGAAGCGGGCCGCCACCGCTGCGGCGGATGAAAGCGCTATGCCCAGGTCCATGGACTGGAACATGCAAACTGGGCCGAGAAAATCTTTTCCTTCCCTTTGCTCGGCCCGGAGAAACGCAGCACAGTCGCCGAAGCCGCAGCCGCCGCAATCCAGAGGCTTTTCCATTTTCTTGGGGCGCACATCCCTGAGCCCGAGCAGCAGCACGGCCTGGGATTTGCGGACGTTATTGGCGTCGCGGCCGAAAGTTTCGATCCTGCCCTTTTTTACGCCGTGTTCCTCCATGGCCCGCGCCAGTGCCTCCAGGTCTTCACCGAATACGATGAGCGTCTCAACCGCGTCCACGCCCCGAGCTTTGGGAGCTGTTCGCGCCGCCACTGCCATGGCCTTGGCCACTGCCATCACCCCTTCCAATTCGGCTTTTTCTTCCTTGATTATGGGCATCTAATTTCCTCCTCATCTTTTTATAGTATTGTGGATTAAAAATTCTTCCTCAGATTTTCCGCACAGAGGCTTTTTATATGTCGCAGGTGCTTATCGCTAATAAGGGGCGCAGAAATGGGTGAGTTCCCTAAGTGGACAGATGACTTCAGTCTTTTTTGGTGCCCATCAAGGAGCGCAAATCTTCCGCGATGGCCTTCAGAGGGCTTCCCGTGAGGTAAACCCTTGCAACACCCATTTCCTTGAGTTTTGGGATGTCAAAAGCCGGAATTATTCCTCCCACAACCAAGCGGATATTCTCAGCCCCTTGAAGGCGCAACCCCTCTAACACTCTCCGAGTCAGGCTGAGATGGGCTCCTGATAGTATGCTGAGGCCAACGATATCCGCGTCCTCCTCAATTGCCGCGCTGATAATTTGCTCAGGGGTCTGCCGCAGGCCGGTGTATACAACCTCGAACCCTTCATCGCTAAGCCCCTTTGCTATAACCTTCGCTCCCCTGTCATGTCCATCCAGCCCCGGCTTGGCAACGAGGACTCGAATCTTGCGGTCTTTCATCTCTATTTTCTCCAAAGTGTCCTCCTGTTTCCATTTGGTAATGAATAACCCTTGGATTGCTAAGTAGTTATGCTTTCCCGGGGAGAAGAACATAGAGATATCAGACCGCTTAGATCATCCAGTTCCTCCAATTTAAGGATGACTTCCTGGAGTTTTTGTGCCCTGCTGGATCCCAGGATGGGTGGCGCGAGGTCTTTAAACTTCTCCAGAGCAGTCTTTTCTTTTACTGCCATGTCCTGGCCTATGCGCATGGAGTCCGCTTCAGCCTGTAAAACGGCACCATTCTCCATCCGCACAATAGCCCTGCCCAGGTGGAGCTCCTGATGGGGATCGGTATTGATCTTTACTTTTTCTCGAAGCCGGGACAGGTCATCCCTCAGGGCCATTGCATCGGTGAATTGGCCTTCTCCCGTTTCCCCCGTAGCCAGGGCTAGCGCCGCGCAGTATGGAATACAGAATTTGGCCTCCAGTCCCGATTGAGGCCGCTGGATGTTTGCCACCTCCTGGCAAAATGGATGAAGTTCCAACTGGAAAGAAGCCACGGATTCAGGATCCACGGGATGCTGCTGACGCAGGGCCATCACAGCATCAATGGCAGGGTGAGTCTCAGCACAGGATGCGTGTCGCTTGAGAAGAACATTTGGCAGTGCCCAACGCCGGCCCAATTCTTCGGTAATCTTTTTAGTCTCCTGGCGGGTGGACAGAACGGCGGAGAAACCTCTCGGGCCTTCCAGGATCTCAGTGGAGCACGTAAAGCCGCGCTGGGCCAGAAGGGCCGCCAGCATCCCGTTCATGGCGGCTTTCCCGGCGTGGAAGGGTTTCGTCATGGAGCCGAAAACCTGCCGCACACCGCTGGCCTGTGTTCCCGCTATACCCAGTGCGTGGACAATGGCATCGACGGGAAGTTTCAGCAGTCGGGCTGCCGTGACCGCCGCGCCCAGGGTCCCAAGGGTGGCGGTGGCATGCCATCCACTTTGGTAGTGATCGGGGTTGACAGCCAGTCCCACGCGGCACTCGGTCTCAAAACCCAGGGCAAAGGCCAGTAGAAACTCCCTGCCCGATGTTTTGTTCTGCTCACTCAGGGCAAGGGCCACCGGAAATAACGGGACGCTGGGGTGTCCGAGCATGTCGAAATGGACATCGTCGTAATCCAGCGCATGGGATGCCGACCCATTGACAAGCGCCGCGTGGAGCACAGAAAAACGCTCCGGCCGACCCACAAGGGTGGCCTGCTCATTTCCGCCCAGAGACCGGCAAAGGTCAACCAGTATCTCCACCAGGTGATGACGGGAGCCTGCAAGGGTAACGGCCATCCAGTCCAGGCAACATAGTCTGCTGGTGCGGGCCACATCCTCAGGCAGTTGATCAAAGGATGCCGAGGCCACAAACTCTGAAAGTTCTCGCGTGATTTCCATGGCTTATCCCTTTTTTAATGATGAATCCAGGTGCACTTTTCTCAGATTCCCAGCTTCATATTGCCGGTCTCCACGAAAACGTGTCCGGGGATTATTCGCGCTGGCGGTGAATGTGCGCGCTCACAAGGGCTGTATCTACGATTAAAACATCCTGCCTGGTTCATACTCCCCGAACACCTCGCGGAGAACCTGGCATATCTCTCCAATGGAACTGTAAGTTTTTACTGCATCCAGGATATATGGCATAAGGTTATCGTCACAATCGGCTGCCCGCCGGAGCTCATCGAGGCATTTCTGCACTTTAAGGTTGTTGCGTTCTTTTCTTACCTGATTCAGGCGCTGGATCTGAATACGTTCCACCTCCGGGTCTATAACTAGTCCGGTGTATGGTATTTGCTCTTCCTCCACATACTTGTTGACGCCCACTACCGCCAGTTCTCCACTGTCGATTTTGCGCTGGTAATCATAGGCGCTTTTGCGGATCTCCTCCTGGTAATAGCGCTTTTTCACGGCTTCAAGGGCTCCGCCCATGGACTCAATGGTGTGTATAATTTCCCAGGTTCGCTCCTCGATCTGGTCTGTGAGCGACTCCAGGAGATATGATCCTCCCATTGGGTCTACGGTATTTGTAACTCCTGTTTCTTCGGCGATGATCTGTACCGTCCTCTGGGAAAGCTTCACGGATTCCTCTGTTTGGAGTCCCAGTGCTTCATCATATGCAGCGGGATAGCAAATCTGTGCGCCGCCCAATACGGCAGCAAAGGTCTGGAGCGCTCCCCGCACCACGTTATTGAGCGCCTGCTGGGCCGTATACGTGGCCCCGGCATATCCGGCCAGGAATTTGAACATCATGGAGGACGGTTTCTTTGCGCCGAACCATTCCCGCGCTATTTTGGCCCACATCCTGCGTGCAGCCCGGAACTTGGCCACTTCCTCGAAGAAATCGTTGTGTGTAGTTAAAAGGAACGTTATCCTGGGAGCAAACTCATCGAACGCCAGGCCTGTTCTCCGGGATATGGCACGGCAATACTCTATGGCGTCGGCAAGCATGAATCCGATCTCCTGGCAGGCGGTGGCACCTGCCTCGCGGAAATGGTAGCCGGTCACGCTGAGGGCGTTCCACCGGGGAATGTTTCGTGCGCAGTAGCTCACCACATCGGTGATGAGGCGAAGGGAAGGGGCAGGGGGAAAGATATAAGTGCCGCGGGCGGCGTATTCCTTAATGATGTCATTCTGGATCGTACCCGAGAGTTGATGGGGAGCCACGCCTTGCTTTTCCGCGGTGGCGACGTACATGGCCAGGCTGACGGCGGCCTGGGCATTAACGGTCATGGAGGAGGTGGTCTTGTCCATGGGGATACCGTCGAATAATATTTCCATGTCCCGCAGCGTATTGACGGAGACGCCCACCCTTCCCACCTCGTCTTTGGCCAGGGGATGATCTGAATCGTATCCGATCTGGTGCGGCAGATCAAAAGCCATGCTGAGCCTGTTGGTGCCGATGCTGAAGAGGTACTTATAGCGCTGGTTGGTTTGCTCCGGGGTCCCGAAGCCCGAGTACTGGACCATCCCCCAGAGCTGCCCGCGGTACATAGTGGGATGGATGCCTCTGGTGAACGGATAAGAACCGGGGAAGCCTGTTTTAGCAAGATAATCGTGTCCCTCAAGATCCAGAGGTGTATATAGCCTTTTTACCGGGAATTCCCCGGACATGGATCGGAATTCCTCTTTTCGCTCCGGCCTGCGTGCAAGATTGGGTTGCAGGCATTCTCTCTCCCATGAGGACATGGCATCGCTGATTGGCTTCAAATCTTCATTCATGACGAAGGCCTCCTGCGTGCGAGGATTGAGATATTGAACTTGGCTCCTCTTGGGAGGAGCGCTGGTTCGTCCATCGATCCACTTACAAGCATGTCTATCATACCGACTCCAATACCTCATGTCAACGCGAAAAATCAGGAACATTGTCAATCTTGCGGGGGAAAATTTTGCTTGACAATTGATTTTTTTATGCTATTACTATTATATGATATGAATTATTGAATTAAATATTGGAATATTATTTGGCCGCCTTTTTAGACCCGTCTTTGATTGGGAGGGCGCCATGAATAGAATAGCCAAAATAAACCCTATTTCTCTGGGATGAGAGGATGGGGTTTTTTTATTTGAGATTGAATCAATCTATAAAGAAATTATAAGACTTTTCAGTATCTTATTACAATTAATACGGGGAATGATTTACGCGTACAATATTCAAGCAGTGGCTTTCGCTTTACCAGATACGAGACCGAAGGGAGGTGATACACCAGGGGATGGAATTCCTGTAATCTTTTAACTTTGGTAAAGGGAGGTATTTGCCATGAAAATGAAGCGCAGAGACTTTATGAAAACAGGAATGCTTGCAATGGGAGCAGCATCTATAGGAACGGTTGCTGAAGGGGTTATCGGCAAATCAGCGGCCAAAGGAGAAACCGAGGCGCCGGATTACAAGATTTTTGCATTAAAATACGCCGGCCCGTTCACCAGTTCAGTGGCGATGGTGATCTATCTGACAGATTGGGACAAGAAGATCCAGAGGAATTACTACATTTGGGCAGTCCAGGGAGGAGGGAAGACTGTGGTCTTTGACTGCGGTGTGCGTCCCGGTTTGGCGGCGGAGAGAAAGCTCGGCGGTTACGTGAGTCCCGACAAAGTCCTCCAGCGCATCGGGATCGATGCGGCCGAGGTTGAGCACCTGGTGATTTCGCACATTCACTTCGATCACAACGGTGGGCTCGAGCTGTTTCCAAAGGCGAAGGTATACGTTCAGAGAAGGGAGTTTGATTTCTGGGTTTACGATCCCGTTGCTAAAAGACCTCCCTTTGCCCATGTCTCCGACGCTGTGGCTATCCGGCAACTGGGGGATCTCCGAGGCTCCGATAGGTTAGTCTTGATAGACGGGGACCAAGAGATTTTGCCCGGCATCGAGCTCTTGTTGACCCCTGGACACACGATAGCATTGCAATCAATGGCGGTCAAAACAGCAAAAGGCCTTGCTATCTTAGCATCTGACTGTGCCCACGTCCACAAGAGCTTTGAGATAGACATGCCAAGCTGTCTCATCACGGATATGCCGGCATGGCTGAGAAGCTATACGAAGTTACGCAATAAGGTTAATGGCAATATCAAGATGATGTTCCCCGGTCATGATAAGAAGATGCTCGATGACTATCCAAAGGTCGCAGAGGATGTAACCCAACTGGTGTGAATCGAGCCTCCGATTTTTCTGTGCAATCCAGTCTTAAATTTGTGCCAAAGAGATTCACACTTGATGGTGTAAACAAACTGTGCAAAAATGCTATAAAGGGTTAAAAAGATAAATAAAAGGCGGCCCCCGGGCCGCTTTTTTTTATTGCTCACAACTCGCAAAATCAAGTAAACAGGTACGGTATTACGGTATAATGGGCAAAGCCCTGTTAACCATAAGCCTGCAGTCGATAGCCTGTCATTAATTATCCTAACACGTCGATTATGGATTACTATTGGCAGTGTAAGGGGTTGGATTACACCGCCCTATTCGCCAGTGATGTCGTCGACATATGGAAAACACAGGCAAGTCTGAGGATTCATCAATGGCAACCGTGTGATTTCGGGAAACATAGGAATGTAAGCGGTTTTTTCACCTCTGCAATAATTCCATTCCCCACATTAACCCTTGCTGTTATATCATGGCTTTTTATTATATTATGTAAACCAATGGTCGATTTTGCTTGAATTTCCTGATGCGTGAATATAATATATAATGGCTATTGAGTTAGCTCAGCATAACAAACCCTCTTAGAGTTAACACAA
>CAZTAS010000192.1:0-12212 GCA_964611635.1 uncultured Thermodesulfobacteriota bacterium | reverse complement strand
AAACCGAAAAAAATACTTTCATTATGTCAATATAATTAAGACGTTTGCTATAATTCAATAAATTATAGTTTCCGGATGGACACTAGCTAAGATATCTTCTTATATTTTCCCTTCTTGCATGCCTTACAATTTTGCTTTTCCCCTCCGGCTGAAAATTTTGGCCCCCCCATAGTTCCTGGGCAACCAGTTGAACTGCATCGAACATCTCCGCATTTATCACACTTGTATATCACAGCGAATCTTCCACAAGCAGGGCATTTCATAGTACTTCTCCTTTTATAATATAAGTTTTTGATTTTAATTATTTTTTACTTTGCCTAAGACCTGAGAAATAAATCTTAAAAACGTGGCGGAAACCTTATATAAGGGCTCTCATATAGGCCGCAGCATTTGGCGTAAAAACTGGTAAAACCCAGCGCGTTGGGCTGCGCTGAAAACATATTTTTCCATTGAAATCGCTAAAAATTTTTTGCATTTCAGAAGAAAGAACTTGAATGGGTCTTCCCGAACGGTCTTTGCCTGAAGTGCTTATCAACACAGCTTTGGTCAACAATCTGCTGTTCTGACCTCCTTTGACCAAGACGAGTGATTCCCTCTGTTGCATGAAAATGCTGGAATGCATGATATGAAAATTATTGCCGAATAGCCTCATCAATTCTCTTTGAGAGAAGCCTTTTGCCTTTCCGGCATTTAGTACTTCAAAATATCCGATTAAATACAGTGCAGACTTCGATTCTGGCTCTGATGCTTGAAGTCCACAGTAAAAGATCAGCATATCTCCCGGTTCGAGGTGTGCCAAACCAGCTTTCGGTGGTGTGGGATCCCAATATGTAAAAGTCGTGAACTCTGGATCATAATGGATGGACTGACTCATCATTTTGTGCTGTTTTGATTCAGGGAAATACTCAACAAGCAAGCGGCCGTGTTTACCGTATGTATTTCCATAGGTACGTTGATCGATTCCAAATCCATCAGGGATAGGTATATACTCAAATGAACCATCTTTAAATAACGGGCCATGTATACCGGCATTGCCTGTATCTGCCCCAATCCTTAGCATAGCGACTTTCATATGCGTGTCTCCTATTTGAGCCTTTCGAAGAAACAATTCAGTTGATATTTCTCACAACCTTGTGTAAGATGAGGCTCCTCATCTAAGTATATCTTTGGCTCACTCCATAAAAAACTTAATTTCGGATCACCAACAAGTAAGGAAGGCCTTCGGCCATATCCTTTATAGTCTATATCTTGATGCCACACAGGTTGTATTGTTTTCTGATTCAGGAAATCATGAACATGACCGGGAATCGGGTAATGATAGCTTTGAGGGTCGTAGCAGTCATGAAAATTTGGGGTAGGTTGAAAGATGTCGCCAAGCCTATTAAAACTCGCATTTTTTGCATCTTTAGTTTGTTGGCTGATGTGGCAAGAAGCCCAAAGACCTTTATGGGATTCAAAAGCATGTCCGATTCGCATAAGGAAGACAAGGGTATTTTTCCCCGCGCCGGCATTTAGTGTCGAGAAACCTGCGATCCATTTGCCGATCCATTCCTTTGAAACTGATCCAGACCTCATATAGTGTTTACAGGTGCATAAAGTTATAAAACCTCCCTGAAAATTTGGACCACTGCCTTTTTGCACGAAACGTCCATTGTGATTCTCTACTGTGGCGATAACATAACAATATATGGTTTGAAGGCTTTGGGGGGAGTCAATAATCTGGGCTAATTTGTTTAGTGGAATATCAAGATTCTGGAGAAGTGGACCATGTTCCGGATAGGGTTGACATTTTAATTTATTTGATGTGCAATTCATTAACCCTATCCTCCTTGAGGAATCTTATGAAATTTAATGGTATAAAACCTTGCTGGGACATCAGCCCAAAGCTCAAAAAATGGTAAAGCTAAGGAATCAAAACTCTGGTCGTAAACTTCTTCCCGCACTGCCTGCATATCTTCAGCCTTACTTTCCCGTTAATTCGTTCTCGATAGCCCTTCCAGACTGTTTTTGATGAGCTGCAGTAGGGACATTTATGGGGCCTTGCCATGGATACATCACCTCAGGCAAGAGAAATTAATAATGATTTATAAAGGTTCCGAAGCCTGCACCGAGACTATATGGATAAGACAAATCCTTTATTCTGTGATTTCCATAGCAATTTTGAATCTTTTTTTAGGGTCATCGAAAAGGACCTTGCTGGGGTCGAAGCGCTCAGGATCAAAGTCTTCCCAGGCCCATTCCAGCATCTGTTGATATTCTTCATGCTGTGGATCCATTATAATTTTCAAGAAATCTTCATAGCGTTGAACCCCCCCACAATCCTCAGGCGGACATGCCCGTTTCCCAGCAACACATAGCGGATACCGGATTCCTTTTTCGCGAGGGAGTATCTTCTACAGTTTGATTTTATGCTCCCAGAAATCGCCAAAATCATACCTGTAATATGCAATCGCATTTTCCAGTGTAAAATAATCGGCTATCTTGTATTCCCATCCCGGAAGGACTTCCCTGTCTAAGTCAAATTCTTCATCTGCAATTCCTATGAATACTTCACTGCCAGTTGAAGTGCTGAGAATTTCAAACTCATGAAGATGGCAATCTAATCAGCCCATGGCATCCTGAATGGCAACGTGCAAATCCCAGAAGGTATAAGTCTCGGGCACCTGTACGCGCCGCCAGATTGCGGGCTTAATCTCATTCAAGGATATTTTGAATTGATAAACTTGATCAAATTTCTTTCTCATCACGTGTCCAGTCATTTGACCCGGCCTGGCTTCTGACGCCATGGTCTCGGTGATTCCAAGCCCAGCATGTTTGGCTTGCTCGTACAAATTCCCTGTTTAAATGGTTTCACCGCGACCTTCTTTCGCGGCATTTGCGCCTCCTGACGCTGGTTGAATAAGATCTTACCTCTTTTGTTGTGGCCATGTCAAGCAGGTCCAAGTCGGGTTCCAGATGCCTTTTCTCGCGGATTTTTCTTGTCGTTGAGAAAAACCCGCTTCGAAGCGGGACCGGAAGTGATATCCATGAAAATAACTCTTGAGATAATACGACAGGTCTTAAGAGAAGCCCTGGGCTTTGACAGCTTTGCAGCAAGTTTCATTTCCAGCGTCCATGAAGACCCTACTATCCGAACAACCGGCATCAGCAAAGAGGGAAAGCTCTTGTACAACCCGGACTTTGTGAGCCAGCACATCTCGTGCAAGGAAGACCTCTTCAGCCTGATTTTCCATGAGCTTTTACATCCTATGTTCGGCCACTTTATTTATGGGAATGCTGAACTGGAGAACATCTCAGCAGACGCTATCATCAACGCAGCTATCAGCACCATGTATTCCAGGGAGTCGGCAGAGGGCACAGCCTGTTTAAGAAAATCTACCTGCCCAAGGGCCTGCAAGGCATTATGCGGCCCGGGAGCAGGATGCACAGCAGCCGCTATGAGTGCGTGTATGACAGGCTCTATACCAGGTATCACGGCAGCGTGGACTCTATGACTACCGGCGAGCTCATCCAGACCCTGAAAATACTGACGCAGATGGAAAAGGTGGGGGATCTGATGCTGATCGGGACCCATGGCGGTGCGGAAGGTGGTGAGGCCAGGGACGGCATGGTGGGGCTGCCACAGGATATCCTGGCCCGCCTGGCTGAAGACATAAGAAGAACCATTGCGGAGAGAGGTGCGAAGAATGCCGGGTTCAGCAAAATCCTCATGGACATGGTCATGGAGGCCTTGAGGACACACCTCTCCATCAAGCGCGTGATATTGCAGAAGTTTGCCACCAAACGCAAAGTTGACAGGTTCAAAGAGACCTTTCACACCCGGCGCATCGCTACTTCACCCATTCCCCTGTATCCGTCCAAGCGGGACCTTGTGCTGCTCTCTGCGGGCATCTACCCGTTCCATTTCCATAACCAGCTCCAGCAGCCTCGGAAGCGGGATCAGGGGCTTGCCATCTACCTGGATGTATCAGGCAGCGTCAACGAGTATCTGCCAAAGATCCTAGGGATCCTCAAGAGCCTCAAGAAAGAAATTACCACCATCTTTCAATTCAGCAACGCCGTGGTGGAGACACCGTTTGAGAAGCTTCTGAAAGGCAAGATCAAGACAACTTACGGCACCGACTTTTCATGCATCGCCAAATCTATCCTCGAGCGCGGCTTTGATAAAGCCATCATCATCACCGATGGGTACGCATCCATGGACGAAGAATTGAAGAAAGAGCTAAAAAAGCGGGATTTGGTGACATTGACCATCCTCTTCGATAACGCGCAAAGCTGTGAGGATTTTGCAGCCTTTGGGGACGTGGTGCTGCTGGAGGACGTCTGCCAGTGAAGGGAGGTGATCACAATGACGGTGTTTGTGGCCGTGGAGATATGTCAGGGAGTAGTTGGCTCGATTAGAGTTTTCCTCACACCCGAGTCTGCAAGAAAGGCTGAACGGAAATGGCTCAAAGAGCAGGGCATCACCGATGATCTGGGAAGGCAACTTAAAGCCCAGAACGGCACCAAGTTCATCTTTCAGGAGTGTGAGCTGAAGCCCTGAGCATTCGAAAAACTTACTATTATTGGGGGAGATGTCCCACGGGATGTCTCCCCCTTTTCGTTTCACCAAGCGAAAACGAAAAGGGAGGTCGATGAACATGATACTGCAAACAATCGGCATTTATGGCTGGAAGGAGCAGGATGAGAACCTGGTCATGGCATCGCTTTTGACCGGTGATCCGCTGCTTCTCATCGGCAACTACGGGTGCGCCAAGACCCACATCGCAAATACAGTTTCACTTGCGCTTAACAAGCGCTTCCCGGTCTATGAGGCCTCAAAGGCCATGTTCGAGGATGTACTGGGATATCCCAACGTGGAGAAGCTCAAAGATGGGATTGTGGAGTACGTGCCCAGCAAGGTCACCGTGTGGGACAAAGAGCTTATCCTCATCGATGAGCTGAACAGGGTCATCCCTGAGCTCCAGAGAAAGTGGCTGGAGATCATCAGAAGCAGAAAGATCATGGGCTTTGAGACCCAGGTCAAATGGGTCTGGGCTGCCATGAACCCCATGAGCGACTCGGCAACCAACGCCCTGGATGAAGCCCTGATTGGCAGATTTGCGCTGTTTCTCTATCCACCCGATGTGCTGGAGATGACCGAGCAGGATCGCATTCGGGTCACTACGCACATCAACGGAGATGACGCGCCAGGTCTTGCTGAGTGGATATCAGGCGGGAACGGAAAGACCATCTCTGAAGAGGCGGTTTTTAATATTGGCGTGAAAATGCGGGAGATGCTGTGCAAAGCAGTTGGGCAATTCAAAAGGCTTCAGGAAGAGCTGCAGACAATGCCCGAGTTTCTCGCCAAATTTGCTAACCTGCTCATGCGGGAGACCAATGGCGAGATCAGTCTTGATGGACGTCGATTGGGGTTCATTTACCGCAACATCCTGACAAACCGTGCTGTCGAACTGGCGAAAGCAGAAATCTTATCCGCCAGACTCCCACCCTTTGTGGAGTCAGCGCGCTACGTTGTGCAGTCCAGCATCCCCGTGGGGCTCAACGATGAGTCGCTGAAAAAAGAGGAGGCAGTGCACAAGATGGAGATATGCTTCGACCTGCTCAGCAGCTACTTTGCTGAAGGCTCACAGATCGAAAAAGTGAATAAGATTTATGAGCTCTTCACCTCCGATGACCTGATGCGAAAAGCTGAGATACTCCTGAAAGAAGACCTTGGCCAGTTTGCCAAATCAAAAGCGTGGACGGACATGATCAACGGCAATGGAGACATCACCTTGCTGTCATACACTGCTCTGCAGGTGGAGGCGCGCAGGCCGGGAACAATCCCACAGGAGCTGCTGGAAAGCCTGAGCCGCAAGATATCCTCAAACAGATTGTGCACAGATTGTGTGCCTGACTTGGAAGGAGACTCCATCGAGTACATCGAGGAGGTGGAGGCACTGCTCGAGTGGGACACAGATTTGGCAAGGCTCATGGCTTACCACAGGGTGAGAAAGCTTGTTGACAGAGAACCACTTACCATTGACGACATTAAAGAGACTCGGAGGCTCATCGAGCAGGATATTACCACTTTTCAGAGTCTCATCGAGAATGGAGGTGAATGAAGATGGAGACCTTCAGGTTCTGGTTGGAAAACGATACTGAGATACCGAGGTTCAAGAAGCTTAAGTTCCAGAAGGTGAAAGTGCCGCTGGCCGACGTCCTCACCAGAGGCATCCACCCCTGGCAGGACGCTTCAGATCGCGACAGGCTCAGTGAGAAGTTCATTCAGGTCCTCAATAGCGATGATTTCAAGCCAAGAGAGATGGAGCAATTCAAATACTGCGAAGATGTGAGCATCTCACCCTCCAGATTCTATTACCGGGAGAGCTCGCAGTTTGAGGAGACGTTGGCGCGCGTGAGCGAGGGTGTCCATTTCGTTGATGGACTCTCGTACACGGAGCTTCTGCAGATAGCAAAGGAGAGGTTAAGAAAAGAATGGTCGCACCGCACTGGGCATCAGTCACTCAGCCGCACGTGCAGTGGCTTTTATGAGATGCGCTCTTTCCTCAAGGCCAAGGACAAGGAGATCAAGCTCTCCAGCTATTCAGACATAGACAGGTATGACCTGGGGCGGATATTGAGCCTTGAGGACTTTTACAGTGAAGATGGGAACCTCATCAGCGTTGGGCTGCCCCTGACGAACTTCCGCTCGGTGAAGTTCCTGAAAAGTGTTATCGGTGAGCGCGGGCTCCTCAGGCTGAGGGAGTGCATCAAGGACTTCCAGATCATCCCACAAACTGGTAGTGGGGTGTACTATGGCCAGCTCACTTATAATTGTAAGCTGGAGGGCGGAGCAATCCGTTTCAGGCCTGAGCTGGACAGGGATACCGTGAAGCGCGACCTGGCGCGAGCCATGGCAGCAAAGTGGCGCGTGGACAATGGAAGGTACTGTTTCACCACCGACATCCCCCGGGTGAGCCAGATGGTTGAGGAGGAAGGCTATAAGATCCAATTCCCAACGCTCAACTACTTGAATCCCCGGGATGGGGAACAATCCAGTGCACGCCTTGCTCAATCACATGCGCAGCTTTATAACGTTGGGTCGTATTTGACTCTCCATGCCTCAGGGAATGCCATTCGAGAGGTGCTGCGAAGCCATAACGTGAGCATGAGCGGCCGTAAGGAGGATCTGGTGGAGAAGCTGGCAAGCCTGTCAGTGAAAATCTATGAGAAGCACGAGGCTTTGCTGGATGAGTACTTTACCGGCAATCGGTTCATCCGCGTCCACTGCGCCTCTCTCGGCAGCCATAAAACATTCCCGTTGCTGGATGGCCTCGACCTGCGGAATATGATCCTCACCATGTACATGATCAAGCACCTGCGGGGAAATACAATCCTGGAAGCCAGACATAACAATGACACCTTTGATTTGCTCTCTTTGGCGCGCTCACTTATCAAAAGGGAGGTGTCGGTGGAGGGGTCCTTCATGAGGGTTGAGTAAAATGACGGGCGTCCCGGCATGACCGTCGGGATGCCCCTCTCATTCTCTATGGATTCTTTATCTCTCCGTGCGCGGGAGATAAAGAATCCCGGAGGTGAACATGATGGAGACCGAAGCCATAAGCGAGCTTATTATGGAGAAGGAAAGGTCAGATACTGAATGGGAGAGTTATTACAACAGCGCGGAGGAGGAGCTTCGCATTCTCGAATTGTCCCAGTGTCCTCGGTGCGGTAGCTGCAAAGGCCAGTGGCGTGGATATTGAGAGAGAAAGGATCCACTTTTTATAGAAGATGGTGTCGAGCATGCGGGAGGTGGTTTGGGGTGTGAAAGAGGAGAGAAGAGAATTCCTCTTAACGGTCAGTATTGCAAACTAAAATTTGATCTGGAAGGCTCTGTCAAATCAAGCTTCGGCCAATTATTTTCACCTATAAAAGGTAAGGATTAAGCTACATTAAGGGTTGCTAATTTTTGATTGAAAAAGAACATAAATTTGGAGCCCAGCCGCTCCGGAACGCAGCCGGCTGAAGATACTTGTTAGGTGCCCTTTGACTTGAAATGCATAAAGGATAAATCCGACATCTGCCTCTGAGTATTCTTATCCCCTCTCCATGAAAGCATAAATTGCAAGATGAGGTGCAAATTTCCCGCTGATCTGGATCGTTCTTAATTCTTCTATGCTGAAGTATGGCTTGAAAAGGTCTCTGAGCTCATCTTCAGAGGACAAATATAGAAGAGTACCGAGAGGAGTTTCCCTGTATTTTCCTGAGCCGCCAAACTGGGGATCTTTCTCACTGAAGCAAAGAGACAGATACTGACCTTTTGGATTAAGTTTCCCATACACATTTCCAACATATTTTTTTCTCTGCTCTGGAAATACGTGATGCAGTAACTCCCAATCATAAGCAAAGTCGAAAGTTCCCTTCACTTCCTTCAGATCGCCAAGAACATCAGCAACGATAAAATAGCACCTCACTCCTTTCTTCTTTGCATTCTCTTCTGCGATTCTTATAGCCGTTGGGGAAATGTCAACTCCTGTGACATCAAATCCTTTACTGGCAAGATAGATGGCATGGTTGCCGGTGCCGCACCCTAGATCAATAGCTTTGCATGTTCGTACTTTTCCGCCCTCGATCAACTCAACTAGAGCTTTCGGAGGCTCCGCAATATTCCAAGGGATATCTTCCTGCGGCATCTTCCTATAGATTTCATCTATATCAACCTGCTTCATACGCCCCTTACTTCTACAGATTCAGAGCGGCGCTTTGCAGCATTCAGGTTACAATGTTTATCGCTAAGCATCAGGTATCTTCCGAAAATTTTGTTTTATAGCCAAATTTATCTTCAACAACGACTCCTTCATCTTTATTCCTTTTACCCAAGTTATTTTTAAGATAGTTCAAATAACCAAACTCTCCCATTCTTCCACCAGTCATATTCTTTACTGAAACCATTAATCTTAAAAAGACTTGACCAATTTTTCCTTCGTTCATATGGACTTTCCAAATCTTTATATTTCTAGCATATAGTGCCATTAACTTTTCAGTTAGTTCATCCGGCTGAGTTTCCCCTGCTTGCTCGCGTTGAAAGTAGATTCTATATATAGTTTTGTATGCTTCATAAACTATGGTATCTGTAATTCTTATACTTGCGTTCATATAAATGTCCCGTATAAGAGTTTCTATTTGATAGGCCATAATCGCTACAGATGGTTCTTGAAAAATATCATCATATTGACCATGCGGAACCTGGTTCATTAATTCTGCAAATTCTTTTTGCCCAGCACGTTTTTTCTGATAAGCTACTCCACCAAGATAATGGCAATCAGCATTACAGTCTATCTTCGTTAACCTGCTGGTTCCACAACATACTGGACAGATAACCCTATCAAGCGGAGAACAATATCTTTTTCCTTTTTTGTCAGAGCATAACCAGCACTTAGCCATAAATCATCCTCCCTCATTTGTTTTTTATGAAAATCCCGCGCCCCGCCCTATGAGCCGAGATGAATGCAGAGCGGGGATAAGGGGGATGCAATCCCCCTCCTCGCCTTTCAAGAAGCCCCGCCCTTGAGACGGGCAGCTTCACTCCTTTTTAATCTGTCTTCTAACAATTCGCCGCCAACCCCAACATTTTCAGGGCCTGATTCTCTGAGATATACAACAAAGGCGGACTTATCGATATTCGTTAATCGGCTGGCCGTTTCGGTAAAAGATTTGATCAGCTCTCTGCTCTTGTCTTAGTCCAATTTGGGACCATAAAAAAATATCGTTGGCATGATTTCCTTCCTTTTCATAAAAAATTATGCACTTTTATTTTGGCCCTATATGGCCATACTCAGTCTGGCAGATCACATTCTTGAGGCCTTTGCCCTTGAGCATTTTCTGAATTTCAAGCATTTGATCATATGCCGGCTTGACAAGATCGAGCCTTCTGAATTCTGGGCTGTAATACAGGACAAAGACCTGGACCTCGGGATCTATTTCATAGAGCTTCTCCCCCATCAACCCGACTTCCTCCTCTGAAATAAGCACTTTGTTATAGGGGATGCCTATCCCGGTGAAAACCTTGCCTTTATATGTCTCAATCAGATATCTGACTGCATCCCATGCTGTCTGCAAATATCTCTCCGCCAGGACCCTGTACTCCACAGCGGTAATTCGCATAAATGTCTCCAGATAATATCCCTTCAGGTCTAATCCTATATCAGTCATCCCAGACTCGACCAGTTCGTCGATATAATCTCTTGTCAGGATAGAGGCATTTGTGTCCACATGAATTCGTGTATTTTGATCTGGATTGAGCTTTCTGAGTTCTCTCACATACTGGACGAGCCATCTGCGGTTCAGGGTGCTCTCACCACCGGATATGGCCATCCTGTCCACACAAAAATTTTCCCTGGCGGCTGTCATGAGCTCCGCGGCCTCCCGCGGTGTCAACGCTTTTCCCTTCACCGTATATGTTATCTCCCAATTCTGACATTGAGGAAAGCGGAGGTTACAGCCCGCAGCAAAGCAGGCAACCTCTATGTAACCACGCTTCCTTTTGATCCACCAGGGGGTCCCCACCCCTCCGACAGTGTGGCCCCCGAACCCCGTAACTATTCTCTTGGGAGTATGATCTTCAGGGAGCTGTGTCCTGACCCTAAGCCCTTCTTCTATGGGGGTGATGCAGGCGGGTTTGAGATCCTCATTGACCTCAACGGCACAACTCCAGCAGCCTCCGACCTCGCAGGGTACAAAGAAGGCTCCTATGTCTGGAAATTTTGTTACTTTGTGGCCGCTCAGTTCCAGGGTCTCCTTGACTGTTATTCCTGGTGGAATCTTCAAGCTTCTTCCATCGATCTCTATTATCACTGTATTGCTCATTTTCTGATGTTGCTGAGTGTACCTCATAGAACGATTGTGCATTCAGGCATAGTCAGACCATGAGAGTCTCATCTTCTATATGTTGTACATTGAATATCAGATTAACTATATGTTGATATCATGCAGGAACGAGTTGATGATATGCTACCAGATTCGACCTGGGCTATCAATCAGTTATCTCATTTGCCCACAGATTCTGTGGATATGCCATGCATAACCTTGTGGATACTCTTCTGTCGAATTTGGGTTGGCAATAATTTTTTCCACTTTGCACAATCATTGGGCACCAAAATAGTATTGAATTTTCATTAGTTACATATAATCTTGAAATCTCAAATATTTTTTCAGTCTATAATCCTTTGGTTCACAAGGTCAGCTGAGTTTCTATTTTATCATCGCTTTCCAATAATCAGAATTTCGCCACATGCAAGAACGAAAGGTTTAAATACTTGAACATATTACCACTCTTCAGAAGCAACACAACAGGTGGAAACAATGCACTTCGGACCATCCAGCCATTGGTGTATATGCGCTATACAGGCGCACGCGAAATCAATTACATAGGTCGAGCCCTCGCCTACCCTGAATCTTATCACTCTTTTATAGATTTTCCCTATTTACCCAGCGAAAGCTCTAAGAGTATATGACATGACCAAGAGAAAAGGAAACTCTGGGAACCCTTTGATTCCAATGACAAGGCATCTCTCAAGAATAAAATCGATCCACTGGAGAGCTTTTTTGCCGGCAAGAAAAATTTCTTAACAAAGAGCGCCAGGGAGATCCTGGGGCTCATCTACGAGAGGAAGTAGCTCAAGGGAGAGAACATCCGAAGGATAGACTACGATGAATGTCATACAAAGACAAGGCTCTTTGAGATCGACCGCTGGCACCAGGGAGGCAACCCCGGCATAGACAGAATCAGAACTAACATCGAATGCGAGCTGTTGGCATGTGAGAGGGAAAAGCGAATGGAAGGGGTTGCATGCTGGAGGGATGTGTGTCGCCTGAAATCAGATCTTCGTGATGTGATGAGAGAGCTGGAGCGGGAGAAAAACAGGGAAAGTCTGATATCCGGTGTGAACTGAGATGGAAGTCCAGGAAATATGCAGGAAATTGAAGCCAATTATCGGTGAGAGGGCTGAGAGGTACTGGCTGGCCTATCTGTCGGAGGATTATCAAGGAAAACAGGAATTGGAGATAGCATTGCAGATGATTGGGGCAAAGCTCCTTGGCTCAGAGATTGAAACTCATGGAGCCCACTCATCAGCACCTCTTTTTGATATTGCTAAAGGTGAGTATCCTATTGCCTGGGTTTCCGGCATGTAGGTATATGAGTAGGAAAAACAAGAGTTTTCTTGGAT
>CAZTAS010000191.1:0-12414 GCA_964611635.1 uncultured Thermodesulfobacteriota bacterium | reverse complement strand
ATCCTTAATTACGACACAGTCTCCAAGGGGAGAGGGATTTATAATTTCTCCCTCTTCCAACAGCGGTTTGAGAGGGCGGGGGTTAGGGGGGAGAAGGCATATAGAATTATTACTTGTATGACTGCAACTTCGTATGAGATATTGGAATAGATAGGCACTTCTTTCTTAAGCCCTGCAAACAAATAGGTGAAAGGAGGCTTCTAAATTTTGCTTAATTCTCGTTTCAGAGTTAAATTTAATAGTTGAATAAAGTTAAGTGACTCCCGGCAGCCGGGGATTTACCTGCTTGATTATCAACTTTAACTGCCATATCTGCTCTCTTGGAATAAAAGATTATATCTGCATCGGTAGATTCTCACCGATCAGCCTGCCAGTAATCATTCTGATGAAGGTCAATAGATCAAAAAATAGCTAATTCTCTATTCTCTACTCGGCTGTTCCGTGTTTGCTTTTTTACCAGCAAACTGCCTTTTAAGAGAATAAATTACAGAGAGGGTGGAAATTACATAGAAGAATATGGAGATAGGGGATTTAAAGAGGGTGCTCCAGTCGCCATGGGATATAATCAGGGACCGGGCTAATACATCTTCTGCGATAGGACCTAAAATAATGCCCAGGACCGCCGGCGCGGCCGGGAATCCGTTTTTCTGCATAATATAGCCAATAATGCCAAAGACTAATGCAATGAACATATCGTAAGTACTGTTGTTGAGAGAAAAGGAGCCCAAAAAGCAGAGGGTGAAGATAATTGGGAAGAGCACTGAATTAGGAACTCTTAAGACTTTGGGAAATATTCTCACACTTAAAACACCCAAAAGAAGTATCAATACATTGGCCAGAAGAAGCCCGGCGAAGATCGCAGCCACCACATCGGGATTTTCCTTGAACAGCAGGGGACCTGGTCTTAAGCCAATAAGAAGGAGACAACCCAGCATGACGGCGGTTACCACATCGCCGGGAATCCCCAAGGTCAGAAGCGGCACCATAGCGCCTCCGGTGGTACCGTTGTTGGCCGCTTCGGGTGCGGCAACTCCCGCAATATTACCCTTGCCAAAAGAATCCGGATCTTTTGACCACCTCTTAGCCTCATTATAGGCAAGGAAGGAGGCGATCGCTCCCCCGGTTCCCGGGATGATTCCAATGAAAGTCCCCAGGAAAGAACAGGAAATAATGATTGAAAAGAGCTTCTTTAATTCTCTCGCAGAAGGTAATATCTTACCGATCTTCTGATCGTATTTCTTGATCTTCTTGCCGATCATTTCCAACTGGATAAAGATCTGGGATATGGCAAACAAACCAATCAATACAGGCAATAGGGAAAATCCGGCCATTAAGTTGGGAATATTGAAGGAAAAGCGGGCGTATCCCTCTACGGGGTCAATGCCGACAGTAGCGATGAGCAGTCCGAAAAAGCCCGAAATCAGTCCCTTGGTAAGAGATCTTCCCGCTACGCTGGCGATAACGGTCAGTCCAAATACGGTCAGGGAGAAATACTCTTCCGGGCCGAATTCAAGGGCAATCCGGGCCAATTTGGGCGCGAAAAACATCAAACAAAATGTGGAAATGATTCCTCCTGTTGTGGAAGCGATGGTGGCCACCCCAATGGCTTTCCCCGCTTCGCCTTTCTGGGCAAGAGGGTATCCATCAAGGACTGTTGCCGCTGCTGAAGGCGTTCCCGGAGTCGAAATTAGAATAGCCGATATGGATCCTCCATAAATACCGCCGCAGAAAGCCCCGCAGAGCATAACCATGGCAGTACTCACATCAAGACGGAAGACAAAGGGCAAAAGGAGTATAATACCCACCGAAGCCGTAAGGCCCGGAAGACAGCCAACAATTATCCCAAGGGCAACCCCTATAATAAGAAAGGGAAAATGCAATGGGTGCAGTACGTGTAAAAAACCTTGAACAATCGGTGACATTTGTACGACTTTTTTGGTTCTCTTAAAACAAGCTGAATCGTGGCAAAGGAACTTTAAAAATAATTCTGAACAGAATATACAGCAGACTGGTGGTGATAATCGAGGTTGCCATGATCTTAAGCCACCGCTTCTCGTTAAAAACAAGCATTATGCCGACAATAAAGGGGGGTGTAGCCACTACATATCCGGTTATGGGAAGTAATTGGGTATAGACGTAGGCTATCAGAATGCCTAAAAGCAATCTTATTAAAAATGCTTTATTTATGGCCAGCTTAGGTTTCTTTTCTCGTGAACTCTTTCGTACTGCTATGATTCCCTGGACGACCAGGATAGCAGATATGATAAAAAGACAGGTGCTCACAAAACGGGGAAATATTTTTGGTGAGAAAGCCAGAGTCTGCTTGGGAAACTGATAAGTCAGAGCATAAAATGCAACGGACAGGATCATTAAACAGACACCGAAGATTATTTCTGTTTTACCCATACTTCTCGCTCAAATAAAATAAGGTGACAGGCATCCTGCCTGTCACCTTTCTCTCATTCTTCTAATTATTTGTACTTATAACGGGTACCCAGCTTATTTTCGATGATCAGCTTCTTGTAAAACTCATTCTGTTCGGCAATATGCCGCTTGAAATCCTCCGTACCCTTGTACTCCAAAGTGATGCCAGCCCTCTTGGCCAGATCCGTTAAGGCCGGATCTTCCATGGTCGCCTTGAAGGCGTCATGAAGCACTTTGACCCTGTCGGCGGGCGTTCCCTTGGGCACACCAAGTCCCCTCCATTGGCCGAGGACAAAATCTACACCCTGCTCCTTGGCGGTGGGAATATCCGGGAAATCTTTCATGCGCTCTTCCGAAAATACGGCAAGACAACGTAACTGACCGGCAGCGATCTGGGATACACCTTCGGGAGGAGATAAATTGCACGCATTGACATGTCCACCCACTGTAGCCACAACGGTCGGACCGCCTCCTTTATGCGGGACATGGTTAAACTTAACTCCCACCGACTTCTCAAAGGCCAGAACGATCATATGGGTGCCCCCGCCTGCTCCTGCATTGCCCATGGTAACATGACCAGGCTTTGCTTTGGCTGCTGCTATCAGATCGTTGATGTTTTTAAAGGGTGAATTGGCAGGAACCAAGATCCAGCAAGGGGTGTTCACCAGCATGATCACAGGATCAAAGGTCTGATAGTCGTAAGGAACGACACTCATGTGTGTTTTGGTCAGCGAGGCTGTTATCCAGGCCAAACAGTAATAGCCATCCGGCTTCTTTTTCATGGCCTCGGCATAACCGGGAACGGCACCGCCTCCGGGCCTGTTTACGATGATCACAGGTACTTCCAGGTACTTGGGAAGAACACTCAGAAAGGTCCGGAAAACGATATCAGTGGCACCCCCCACACTCCAAGGGATCATGAGCTCAATCTCGCGGGAAGGATACTTTTCTTCTTTGCCCTCGGCAACGCCAATCAGGCCCGCAACAAGAAACAACGCAAGCCCCAAAGCTAAAACTTTGTGCAGTTTGATCCCTTTCATCGTTGTACCTCCTTTAATTGGGTTTGAAATTGGAGAGTTCTGCAAACTGACCTCTTTACTTTTTTTCCAAGATTCCAGGCCGTTGGAACGTAAGCCCTCCCGCTTCCATCTCTAAAATCGGAAAACTTACCGGTTTTGAAAAGAGCAGAGGGCCCTTTGAGGTTGCAAGCATGGTGTCTTCACTTTTGGATCCTGTTATTGATGGATTCCATGCAAATGCTTGATTTTCCTGAACTATTTCTCGCGTCTCAAAGTTCACTTTGTAATCCCTGCCCACATAGCCTATACTGCCTCCCTGATGATGAAGCTTGTATTCGTCCGGGTACCCCATTTCAGCATAAGCCTCAATGCCCTTTTTGAATGCGTCAACAACCTGGTTACCTGGAATTGTATTTGCCATTAAAATACAGTCAACGTAAACATTTGCTTTATATAGATCAAGCAAATCCGCTGGAATTTTCCCTAACTGAACAAAGCGGGTTAAAGAAATGATCAATCCCCATTTCCTCGCATTGACGCACAGCATGGCTCTTTTTTTAATCTCTTTCTCGGTGGCAAGAGGATGCCTGAAATTTGCAATCCGTTCATCGGCTGCACAAAAAGTTGTAATATAATCAATACGGTTTTCCCACAGCTTCTCGGAAAGTCTTCCGGTGATGGTGCATTCCTTGTCGCCAGGTTCGACAGTGGCTGCAGCCTCCTCAATGGCTTTTGAAGTCAGGTAACCCAATTCTTTATATCTTTCAATCTCCCACGGTGTAAGGGAATAGCGTAATGGGTTTAAATCAGTTGAAATATCGATCGTTCCAGGAAAACTACCGTCACAGCCTACTTTTCCTCCCTTTGTAATTTCACTGATAATTTTTTCTTCCTGATCATTGTACCAGTCAAAGGATTTGATCTTGTATCCCTGTTCTGGAATTTTTTCTTCTTTTTCAATGCGTGTAGCTTCGATATTATTACAAATCACGTATTCTTCATCTCGGGTAATCAGAAGGGAAGCAGCCCCCATTTCCGTTGCTATACTTACATGATTGAGTCCGCCGCAGGTGAGCCATGAAAAATTGCATTGCTTCCCGAGAAGGATTGCATCGAGGTTCAATTTAGACATCAGCTCCCTGACTCGTTTTTTCTTTTCAATCATTTCCTTCCGATTTACCATGACATTCTCCTAAGTATTTGTAATGTTTTAAATAATCAAATGTGCTCCAACACTCTAAATCAACATCATTTGCATGTCAAGTAAATTTTTCATGCCAGGTGTGAAACGGAAGAAACATGATCTCCCTCTGGTAAGGATAAAGATCACGGGCAAGGAATGTTGGAAATAAGTAATGAGGTGGAAGTGAATTTAACGAACGGAGCCTTCCTTCTCCCTTAGACCAAACCATTGATCACATGGTCCGGTGAGGGCATGATATAATTACTCTACACGCCCTAGGAAGAACTTCCCTCTTGGGGCACAGCCCTCATCAAGCGCGGCTATGAGCTAAAGGCTTCGAAGAAGGCACTGAGTCGCTGAGGGGATTATCCGACTCGGTCCCGAGGTGATCGTAGACTTCTCATGACAAAGAAATGCGCCCAATGGGCCGGCAGTGGCCATGCTGCCTAGTAGACCTCTTCTGTATCCTTATCAAAAAGGTGCGTTCGGTTCATATCGATCAGGAAGTCTATCTCCGTGTGCGGCCTGGCATCGGTAGAAGGATCCACACAGGCCGTGAGCTGAGCCGAACCAGTGGAAGTAAGCAGAATAACCTCTGAGCCCACCGGTTCGACAACCTCAACGGTGGCCCTAAGGCTTTCACCGCCTGGAAACGGATTCTTTACCTTCTTGTCATATATATGCTCCGGGCGGATGCCCAAAATCACCTCATTATCCTTTGCCTTAAGATATCGACTCTGAAGACTTTCGGGAACAGCTAACTTGAAGTTTTGTCCCTTGAGAAAAAGCGATCCATTATCTTCGGTCAGAAGGACATTAAGAAAATTCATGGCTGGACTTCCAATAAATCCGGCTACGAAGAGGTTCTTAGGGTTATTGTAAACCTCCATGGGAGTCCCCATCTGCATGATGAGCCCCTGGTGCATGACCACGATTCGGTCGGCCAGGGTCATGGCCTCGACCTGATCGTGGGTCACATAAACAATGGTTCTCTCAAGTCGCTCGTGAAGTTTTGCAAGCTCTCCCCGCATCTGGACCCTGAGTTTGGCATCCAGGTTGCTGAGGGGTTCGTCAAAGAGAAAGACCTGCGGATTTCTAACAATTGCCCGCCCCATGGCTACGCGCTGACGCTGGCCACCTGACAGCTCCCTGGGCTTTCTATCCAGTAGCTCCTCGATTCCCAGAATTCTTGCCCCTTCTTTTACCCGCGAGTCGATCACCTTTTTGGAAAATTTCCGGAGCCGAAGGCCGAAGGCCATGTTCTTGTAAACATTCATGTGAGGATAAAGGGCATAATTCTGAAAAACCATGGCAATGTCCCGATCTTTAGGGGGAACATTATTGACGTTTTGGTCTCCTATATAAATATCACCCTCTGTCAACTCCTCCAGGCCGGCAATCATTCGAAGGGTTGTAGTTTTCCCGCACCCCGAAGGCCCAACTAGTACCATAAACTCTTTGTCCTTTGCCGTCAGGCTTATCCGATCAACCGCCGTGACCTTACCAAACTTCTTAACAACGTCTATCAATTTTATTTCGGCCATTGGGGTATCTCCTTAAGCAAATGGCTCATACTCTCCTCGTGTGCGTCATTGATAAGCAAAAATCATTTTAACATACTCCTGGACCTTTAAAAAGCAGTTTTGGATTTATTTTGAATAAGATTAATGGACGGTCGTCATCTTGCCGCTCAAGAGGAAAAATTCAATGCCAGACCATTATCAGGATATGAATTAAGAGGATGTTTCCGCAACTTGGCCACCTGATCTGCTAAATGGCGAACAAGATTATCCACACCCTTCCCGGTCACGGCAGAGATGGGAAAAACGTCAATCCCCATCGGTTCGAAATGTTCTTGAACCCTTTGGATCGATTGCTCAGAATCACAAAGATCGATCTTATTTAAAGCGATGACATAAGGTCTCTGTGCCAAGGAAGGGCTGAATAAGGAGAGTTCTTTCTCAATGACTTTGAAGTCTTTAACAGGATCCCGAGCCTTATCAGGCGAGTACTCCAGAAGGTGGACAATAAAGTAAGTCCGCTCAACGTGTCGGAGAAATTGGTCTCCAAGCCCTCGCCCTTTGTGGGCCCCATCGATCAATCCAGGGATATCGGCCACTACGAAGTCTAGGTCTTCTCCCACCCTCACCACACCGAGGCTGGGGGCCATTGTTGTGAATGGATAGTCGGCTATTCGCGGGCGTGCAGATGAAATAGCGGCGATCAGCGTCGATTTGCCCACGTTGGGGAGCCCGACAATCCCAACGTCAGCCAAAAGTTTTAGCTCCAGGTAAAGCTCTCGCTCCTCTCCACGCTGGCCCTCTTCCGCCCATCGAGGGGCCTTAATGGTTGGAGTTGCGAACCGAGCATTTCCAAATCCACCCCGGCCGCCGCGAGCCGCGATGATTCGCTGGCCTGTCTGGACGAAGTCCCCCAGTATTTCGCCGGTATCGGTGTCCCTGATCACGGTTCCGACCGGGACATAAAGTATCATCGGGGAGGCGGAGCGCCCCGACTGGTTCTTTCCTCGACCGTGTCCGCCTCTGGGGGCAATGTAATGTCTTTTATACGTAAAATCAAGAAGGGTTTGCAAATGAGGTGAACTCTCGATAATGATATCTCCACCCCGTCCACCATCACCGCCGTCGGGTCCTCCTCGTGGGACATACTTTTCGCGGCGGAAACTTACGCAACCCCGTCCCCCATCTCCCGCTTTGACCCGAATCCTGGCCTCATCTATAAATTTCATCCTCCCGACAGGGACGCTATCAATGGTATCTCGTGAATGGAAGACAAATTGCGAGTGATTGTTCGCGGTCCTTGATCACGAAGTCCCGCAACAACAGAAAGGATAGATTTTCGAGACTCAAGCAGCCACAATGCTGACCTTCTTCCGTGTTCGCCCCATCCGCTGGAACTGGACAATGCCATCGATCTTGGCAAAAAGGGTATAATCCTTACCTATCCCTACATTATTCCCGGGATGGATACTGGTGCCCCGCTGGCGCACCAAAATGTTACCCGCCTTTACTAACTGGCCGGAAAATCGTTTGACTCCCAGGCGCTGTCCAGCACTGTCTCGACCGTTTCGGGAGCTTCCTCCTGCTTTTTTGTGTGCCATGGCTTACATTTCCTCATGTTTCCTGGGTTTGTTTTGATGATGGTTCTTGAGGCACCATTTCCTGCACTGGTTCCTCCTTCTCCTGAAGCGAAGATGAACCCATTCTAATCTCTTCAATCCTGCATCGAGTTTGAAGCTGGCGATGCCCCATGGTACGCCGATAGCCCTTTCGACGCTTTTTCTTTAATACGATGATTTTTTTGGCCTTTTCATGGGCTACGATTGTGCCATGAACGCTCACATCCGCCACGTTGGGCTGACCGACGCGAAGCCCGTTATTTGCTACCGCCAGGACATCGCTGAACACCACAGGATCTCCGACATCTCCTTTGATCAGCTCCAACTTTATCATACTCCCAGCGCTGACTTTATATTGTTTACCGCCACTCCGAATTACCGCATACATACATAAATTCTCCCCATTTAATCTATTAAATTTAAAATAAACAAAATCCCGAGTATTGTCAAGAAATATTCGGATTTTTTAGAGACTTAATCTTGGTGGCTGCCAGAAAAAAGAAACCATCTCGTTTACTATGGGAAGCGCCTGTGGATATAGATAATACAAGTTTTTTTCCTCTATTTTCTACGTCTTGGCAGCAAGAGTCTTTTTCGCCTTTTCAACATCACCATTTTGTTTTTAGATTGCCATCGTGACTATTGAATTATTTGATATCATATCATTTCAATTCAATAAGATACTCATACAACCTGTTCAGCGCCTCCTTCCCCCACAAATAGCCGCGTGATTCATAGGCCTATTTTAGGCTCTTCCGAATCGCTTGGAACGCATTTTTAGCAATAGATGCTATAACTCGGATTGCTGAAAGAAAAAGACTTTTCAAGACGCGATTTCGAGCTAGATCACAAGACTCAGGAATTTCATCCATTTCTTCTCCCATCCTCCCCTTATTGATTATAACACCTTCAAAAATCATATGTTTTTATTAGATTAAAATCTCATTTTGACGGGATTTTAAAAAAGAATATATTTTCTTTATTAGTTATGTGTTTTATACGGCTAGATCTCTTTGATTAGTATTGCACAATATAAAAAGTTAGGAAAAACTGTGCAGATTCAGATAAGTGATTGAAAATATAATTATAATTTATTCTATTGATGTGATATAATAAAAACAATTTTTTGATGGAAAGTTCGTTAAAGTAGCAAGGAGGATAAAATTATGAGTATGGATTTCTGGGTATTAACAGGTTTTGCCTTATTTGTCATTGCTATCATTTTTATTCTTATACGTTGGGCCTTACCGCGAATTAGCTCAGTTGCCGTGGCTGCCATTATTGGTGCTTTAATCGGCAGTTCTCCTGGAGCATTCGTAGGAATATGGAAAGCCACAATGGATGCTGATGCAAAACTTAAAGATCGAATTTCAACCCATGCTTTAGAACTTATAAAAATGGACTATGAAATGCGCCAAAAGTTTCTGGATTTATACGAAGCTCAACAAGTATTTTTGGCACCGGCTAAAGTATATCGCGAATTCTACTTTGCTTTGTACGAGCTTCATACTACGGGCAATTGGCCGAAAAGAATAGAAGATTTACACCTTTTAGACTCCATAATCCTTGGATCTCGAAAGAGCCAACAGGAGAAAAAAACGTCTTTGACTAGTAAAGATCGGCCTGAACCCACACCATAGGCTCACTAGGATTTCTCTCTGCTGTTTTCGAGGTTCGACGTCTTCGTTAAAGTCCATTTTGCTAAATTGATTATTTATATTTTGAACGCGTTGCGGGTTGCTTGTTAAAGATTGCATATTCACTCGCAATTTGTAATACGCTCACATTTCTTGCACTCTTGACAGGCCGCCTTTAATGAATACTTCACATGTCTTGCAATACCGCAGGATTCGATTCACTGATTCACTGAGGGGATTTGAAATTGAGCAATAGCAATTGTATAATATAACAATACAACATTGGGGAGAAATCAATGAAGGAATTTAGCAGGAGAGATTTTTTAAAGTATTCCGGTGCTGCCGGAGGGGCAGTTTTTCTGGGAATGAATGGAGGTTGGGTTATGGGGCACACTTCAAGTCGGGTGGTGTTGGTAAAAACTGATGATCGGAAACATGGTGTAAAGGACTCATTGAAGACCTTGAAGTTCAACCCCGTCAAAGGCAAAGATGTGCTTATCAAGCCCAATTTTAACACCGCTGACTCCGCACCGGGTTCCACGCATAATGACACATTGGCGGCGCTCGTAGAAGAGCTCTGGGGCATGGGCGCAAAATCTATAAGCCTTGGGGAACGAAGTTATCCGCTTACCCGTGACGTCATGGAGGAAAAGGGCATATTACCCATATTGGCTAAAATGGATGTCAATGTGATCGATTTCGATAGTCTGGATCACAATGATTGGGTCATATTCAATCCCAGGGATACCCATTGGTCAAATGGGTATCGAATTGCAAGGCCCATCCTGGATGCGGAATGCCTGGTCTCCACATGCTGTCTCAAGACCCACCAATTTGGAGGAATTTTTACCATGTCTCTGAAACTCCATGTTGGCATTGTTCCCACATCGCGCCATGGCTATGAATATATGCGGGAGCTTCACACTTCGCCCCATCAGCGGAAGATGATAGCTGAGATCAATGAACCCTTTAAACCTGATCTTATCGTCCTTGATGGCATCGATGCTTTTGTTGACGGCGGCCCTGCCACGGGAAAGCGCGTAAAAGGAAATGTGTTCCTCGCCTCGACCGACCGCGTTGCCATCGACGCTGTTGGGGTAGCCATTCTCAAGTTATTGGGGAGCAATGCCAACATTATGAACCCAAAGATATTCGAACAGGAGCAGATAGCAAGGGCCGTTGAACTTGGTCTTGGTGCCTCTTCTCCGGCCGAGATCAAGGTAATACCCGCCGATGAAACAAGCCAGGAATATCGGGACCGCGTTATGCAGATATTAAATAAGGGCTGATTTTTCAGAGTTTATCAAATAAAAACTTCGTCTTTTCTCCCCTCCTACAGCACAAGAGCATTCAATCAGGATCTATTTTATTTATAAAATCATAAACAGGTATGTTTTTTACTCCTATGAGGAACTTGTATAATTTTTCGAGGAAGCCAAGAAACATCAATAAGTGAAAATTATTTATTATATTCTTTGCTTGACATGGGTGTGGAATAAAGTTATTGATAAATCATAAGTGTGGGCTCAGAATGATCTTTTTGATTTAGACAACAATCCACAGGAGAGTCATCATGGCCATCGCTGAGAAGATAGAGCAGTTCATGGAGCGGGCTTCCTGGATCCGCAAGATGTTTGAGGAAGGGGCGCGTTTGAAAGCCCTGCACGGGTCGGAAAATGTTTATGATTTCAGCCTGGGTAATCCGAGCCTGGAGCCACCGCCGAAGTTTCGTGAGGTTCTTCAGGAGTTGGCCAGGGATGAGACCCAGGGCCAGCACGGCTACATGCCCAATGCCGGGCTTCCTTGGGTGCGCAAGGCAGTGGCCCGAACCATATCCGCAGAGCAGGGGGTTGATCTCACCGAGAACCACATGATCATGACCTGCGGAGCGGGGGGTGCCCTAAACGTCATCCTGAAGACCATCCTTAACCCCGGAGACCAGGTGATTGTGCCTGCCCCATACTTTGTGGAGTACAACTTTTATGCTGACAACCACGGGGGAAGCATTCAGGCTGTACCGAGCCGGGACGATTTCTCCCTGGACCTGGAGGCTATAGCCTCAGCAATCACCGACAGGACACGCGCTGTGCTTATCAACTCGCCCAATAACCCCACTGGCGTGGTTTACAGCTCGGCCGAAATTCAAGCTCTGGCAGAGGTGCTGCAGAATAAAAACCGCAGCCGGAAGCAAGTGATTTACCTTGTCTCCGACGAGCCTTACCGCCGCATCGTATACGACGGCGCGAAGGTGCCGCCTGTCTTTTCAGCTTATGAACATACCATCATCGCCAGCTCATACTCCAAGGAGCTCTCCCTGGCAGGTGAGCGCTTGGGCTATATCGCCATCCACCCTGCGGCAGAAGATGCGGAGAAGCTCGTGGCGGGGATGGTGATGTGCAACAGGATTCTCGGTTTCGTCAATGCTCCGGCCCTGATGCAGCGAACTGTGGGGCGCCTCCAGGGTATGGCGGTGAACGTTGAGGCTTACAGGCGTAAACGGGATCTGCTGTGCCAGGGACTGGATGAGGCGGGATACAGCTTTGTGCGGCCGAAGGGCGCTTTCTACCTTTTCCCCCGGAGCCCCATCGACGATGTGGACTTTGTCCGGGAACTCCAGGATAAAAATATCCTCACAGTCCCGGGAAGCGGCTTCGGCCGATCCGGCCATATAAGGATATCATACGCTGTTTCCAACCAGACTATTGAGAGGGCTATACCAAGATTCCAGGAGGTGGGAGCAAAATATTTTCGCCGCTGAATTTACCCTGATTCCGCATGGGTAATAATTTTCACAAGTCATGTATGGTTGGCACAGCACACCCTGCGAAATGTCTTTGTGGTCACCTGGTGAATCCTGTATATTGGGAGGGCACCAGGGAGGGAACAAGTATAAGATACCCCATATTCCCATGAAGGAAGATGGGGTTTTTATTTTTTTATGACGCACAATTAATCCCGGATTTTGCATTTGAAAACCAATAAATAATGATAAAGCATTACCCATCACTATAG
>CAZTAS010000190.1:0-12514 GCA_964611635.1 uncultured Thermodesulfobacteriota bacterium | reverse complement strand
GGATTATATATTAATATAACCTGTATGTCAACTAATTAATGTCGTTTTCTATAATCTTCCAACATTGGTTAAGATTAGGTTGAAATCGGACCCCACGCGCAACTTCTCATGTTCTGCTTTGGTGGGACCCCCAACAGAGACCACAATATTATCGATGCCCTCGTCCAGTAAACTCTTGGAAATATTTTCCGTCAGGCGAATTCCATTGGTTGTAAGACTGGCCAAACAGTTCGCCTTCTTGGCCAGGTTCACCATTTGAATAAGATTTTCGTTTTCCAGAGGTTCCCCCCAGCCCTGTAGATGAATCCATTTTGTTAAATGAAAATATTGACTTATTTTTTCAAAAGTCTCCATGCGCATATTCTGAAATATCCATTGCTCAGAAAAGAATGTTCTGGGGCACATCTGGCATTCCAAAGAACAGTACGTTGACACTTCAATCTGAACTGCTTCAAATAATCTCTTATCTTTTTTCAGATGCTTAAAAAATTTTTCCAACATTTCAAATAATTCAGATCACATTAAAGTGAATATGTATTGCGTCCACATCAGTCCTGAGAAATTAAAAACTTCACTTCCTTGTCATCAAAGGAAAGAAAGTCACCTGTAATTCCATCAGCCGCTTTTGAAGCCAGAAATAAAACTAATCCTGCCGGCTCCTCAGGCGAATGAAGAATTCCTTCTTCCTTGATTCTTTCAAATAAATCTGTGCCTATAGCCTCGACACCCGCTTCTCTTATTTCTCTTTGCATTTGAGTATCCATAACGCCGGGATGGATTGCGTTGACCTGGATATTGAAATCCTTGACTTCGCGGGCGAGCTGCTTTGAGAAATGTATAACACCCGCTTTTGCCACACAATAAGGAGTCAGGTTTGGTCTGAGACTCATGGTGGATGCCACATTGATGATTTTCCCCTGCTTTTTATCCATCATTACTGGTAAAACGGCTTTCGAGCATAAGAATGTGCCAGTCAGGTTAGCCTTTATGGTTTTTTCCCATTCCTCCAGTAAAACTTTATAGATAGGTCCAATGGGACCTCTTGTCCCTGCATTATTCACCAGTATATCTATCGTGCCGAACGTCTCCAGGGTTTTGTCTGCCAGACGATTCACCTGATCTTCATCAGAGACATCTAAAGGCAAAGCGAGCGCACTTCTATGCAGCGATCGTAACTCCTCGGCTACATGATCAATTGCTTCTTTGGTTCTTGCGGCTAAAACAACCTTAGCTCCTTCTTTTCCAAAGGCAAGAGCCACAGATCGTCCAAGTCCCCTTCCTCCTCCAGTGACTATAGCGACTTTATCCTGTAGTTTCATGGCTCTTCTCCAATACTGTAAGATATTAAATTATCTGATAATAAGATCTGCTGATTGGCTACTCGAATACAGCAAATAAAAGACGTGCAAAACATCTTTCTATTGTTCCTTTCCGTACTTACCCTCAATTCTGATTTTCCTTTGCGGACTTTCGCATCACTCTAATAATCCATTCAGTAATAACAAATCGGCGAATTCTAACCCCCCAAGCCCCCATTGTTCCTCTATCTTAGCAATTTATGATGCATATGCTATCCAATTGTGATTGCCTCATAGTCCAGCCTTCCTAGTCCAATCTTTTCCGCGTGCCTGAGCTGCACCATGGGATCGATGCCAGGATAAGACAGGGTGGCCAGGTTTTCTCCATTGGGCCTCACCGTCATGTCCAATGTAGCCTTGTCAACAGCTACCGGGTCCACCGAAGCAATAATTCCAACGTCCGGCATAATCTTATGTTGTTCACTGGTCAAGCAGTCGCAATTTTTTGTGATATTCATAAGAATATTTAAAAATATTGTCTTACCCTTTTTATTCGCTAACACACCCGATGCATATTCCGCCATGTTTTTTTGAAGCTGCAATGATCCAATATCCCAATTGAATGGAATGGCGTCAAATTTGCAAACTGTCAGGAACTCTCCACAGCCGACGCATTTTTCTGCCAGGATGAACGCTTTGCCATTCCGCTCCACTATCGCATCCTGAGGGCACCACTCAATGCATTTACCGCATGATTGGCAGTGATTTTCGTTCACTCGAGGCCGTAATGATGAATGCTGGCGAAGTTTTCCTCTCCGGCTAGCCAGTCCCATCCCGATGTTCTTGATGCATGCTCCCAATCCTGTCCCTATGTGCCCGGTAGCATGGGAGACCACCACAGGGGCGTCAGCCAACAAGATCTCTTTGGCGATGTAAACCGCCTCGTTCAATTCCCCATGGATCTCCAATCTATCATCGGTATTCCCAAGCAAGCCGTCTGCCATCACAAATGGCGCACCCACCTGATCCACAGAGAAACCCTGAAAATGAGCATGTAAAAGGTGTTTAACGCCATTCATCCGCTCTCCCTTGTATAAAGTGGAGGTCTCTGTCAGAAAAGGCTCGGTACCCTCTTTCTTGAGGAGCCGCACGATTTCTTTTGCTAGTGCTCGATGCATATGAGTCGTGTTGCCCTTTTCTCCAACATGCACCTTGACGGCTACAAAATCAGCAGCATTGACGACATTGCCGCTCCCGACCGCCTCATATGCCTTTCGGATGCCGTCGACTTGCTGAAAGACCCCGGCACCATCTGGAAGAGGAACAAAAAAGACTTTTGATTTTGATTCTGGGGCGTCTTCCTCCCATATTCGATTACTGTTCATATCTGCCTTCCCTTTTCTTTATAAAAAATTTTATCATCAGTAAGCCATTGCATCAACCATGATGAAATCTTTTAAAGAATTATTGCTCTTATTCAATCATGGCTCTTGCAGCATATGAAAATGCACCTTCTTGAAGCGTTCATGCGGCATTTTCATATTGTTCCCAAGGAAAAGAGTGGCCAACATAAGGTTTTATTTGATATAATTAAAATAAACTTTATTCGCTTTCTGAAAATTCATCGTTGAGTTTCTTAATGGTATATTAACGCTAAGAGAAAGGATGAGCAGGAATATGGAAGTTGTAATTGTGAGCGCTGTGCGGACCCCTATCGGAAATTTTTTAGGAAGACTGAGTTCATTTTCAGCCACTGATCTGGGTGGCATTGTTATCAAGGAGGCAATCCGGCGTGCGGCCATCGAAACAGCTCAGGTTGATGAGGTGATCATGGGCAATGTGCTGCCGGCTGGCCTCGGACAAAATCCTGCCCGGCAGGCTATGCTCAAGGCTGGCCTCCCGGTGGAAGTGGGCGCCATCACGGTCAACAAGGTGTGCGGCTCTGGCCTTAAGGCAGTAATGCTGGCTGCTCAGGCCATCCGGTGCGGCGATGCTGAAGTCATAGTGGCAGGCGGCATGGAGAGCATGAGCCAGACGCCGTACTACCTCGAGCGAGCCCGTACCGGATACCGAATGGGCAATGGAAAAATTATTGATGGAATGATATGCGACGGTCTCTGGGACGTGGTGAATGAATATCTCATGGGATACACTGCAGAGTTGATCTCCGAGAAACATAATATAAGCCGTAACGACCAGGATGCGTTCGCGCTGCGATCCAATGAGCTGGCCCTGGAGGCAATCAACCAGGGAAAAATTCGCGCTGAAATTCTCCCGGTAGAGATCCCCCAACGAAAAGGAGATCCTATCCTTTTCGAGTTGGACGAAGGACCGAGGGAGACCAACATGGACCTGCTGGCAAAGCTTCCGCCCGTTTTCAGGGAGGACGGCGTGGTAACCGCGGGAAACTCATCCAAGATCAGTGATGGTGCCAGCGCCCTTGTGCTGATGTCCGATGCCAGGGCGAGGGAGCTCGGTGTTGAGCCACTTCTGAAAGTCAGGGAGCAGGCTTCTGCGGGCATCGACCTGCCGGATGTGCTGATCGCTCCAACCCGTTCGATCCCCAAAGTTCTGAGGAAAGCGGGGCTGACTGAGAAAGATATTGACCTCCATGAGATCAATGAAGCTTTTGCGGCGACTACCGTGGCCGTGATGCGCATCTTGAACATCCCCGAGGATAAAGTTAATCTCTATGGCGGGGCAGTGGCTTTAGGGCATCCCATCGGCGCATCAGGCGCACGGGTACTCACTACCCTTCTTTTCCTGATGAAGGAGAAGAACGCCCATCTGGGTATTGCGTCGCTGTGCCTCGGGGGCGGTGAAGCCGTGTCCCTGCTGGTGGAGAGCATATAGGGCTGAGCGATTCGCTGGTATAACTCTGGTTTTTTCGTTTTAAGCCGCGGAATTTTGAGAGATTCACACTGTAAAAACACCATTCTGACCATGCAAAATCAGAAAGAAAGGATAGTAATTATGAAAGCTGAAAATGTAAAGATTTTTGGAGTAGTGGGCGCGGGACAGATGGGAAGCGGTATTGCCCAGGTAGCGGCTGCCAACGGCCTTCAAGTGATCATGAGCGACATCGCTGATGAATTTATACAAAAAGGACTCAAATCGATCACCTCGAATCTGGAACGCATTGTTTCTAAGGGGAAAATGGCAGCGGAGGAAAAAGATGCTGTGCTGGAGCGGATTCGCACTACCACCAATGTCAATGACTTTGCGGAAGCCGATTTTGTGGTGGAAGCCGCCACTGAAAACCAAGAAATAAAGCTGCAGATTTTCAAAAAGTTAGATGGAATCTGCAAGCCGGGCACAACTCTGGCTACCAACACCTCTTCCATCCCTATCACCAGGATCGCCGCGGCCACAAAGAGTCCAGAGATGGTGATCGGTATGCATTTCATGAATCCGGTACCAGTCATGAAGCTGGTGGAGATTATTAATGGCCTCGGCACCTCCCGAGAGACATTTGAGCTGACCCGTGATCTGGCACTAAAGTTCGACAAAATCCCCGTTCAATCCAAGGATTTCCCCGGATTCATAGCCAATCGGATACTCCTGCCCATGATAAATGAGGCTATCTTCGCACTTTACGAGGGAGTTGGGAGTGCTGAAGACATAGATAATGTAATGAAGTTTGGGATGAATCATCCCATGGGACCTCTGGCGTTGGCCGACCTCATCGGTCTGGACACTTGTCTGGCCATCATGAATGTCCTTTATGAAGGATTCGCGGACTCTAAATACCGCCCCTGCCCGCTGCTGAAACAGTATGTGGAAGCGGGATACCTCGGGCGGAAAGCCGGTCGCGGGTTTTACGATTACAGCAAAAAATGATCTTCTGGGAACCTGCTGGTTTTAATGACGTCATTCATAGTTTCGGACTCACGATGGTTCTTTCTGCTGCCTAAAGATTTTAACAAAGTGTTTCTCTTTTTCGATCATTAAAGGGAGGGGCCATAATGAGGATATATCTGGTTCAGCACGGCGAGGCGAAGCCGGAATCGGTGGATCCTGATCGGAGCCTCACGGAAAAGGGCCGGCATGATGTGCAGAAGATTACCTCCTTCATTCGGCCGATGGGACTGAGTGTACGCTCCATATGGCATAGCGGCAAGACTCGGGCTGCCCAGACGGCTGAATTGTTAGCTTCAGGATTAACTGCAATCAAAGGCATCCTCCAACGTGAGGGTCTGGCGCCCAATGACCCCATTGAGCCGGTGAAACGTGATATTATTAATGAAACAGAGGACATCATGATCGTGGGACACCTCCCGTTTCTCAGCAAACTGGCCGCATCTCTCGTGACAGGTAGAGAATTACCCGAGGTGATAGCATTTCGCCAGGGCGGAATCTTGTGCATTGAACAGGGGGAGGATCGGGCCCGGCGAGTTGCCTGGATGATCGTCCCGGAAATAATTTCTTAAGGCACGGTGATCATTATTTTTACGATTGGCCATTCCACTCGCTCCTGGTACGAGTTTGTTTCTCTGCTGAAAGAAAATGGCATCCGGATGGTGGCTGACGTTCGCCGATACCCTCACTCGCAAAAGTTCCCGCAGTACAATCGCGAGGCGCTTGAGGCCGGCCTTGCTATTGAAGAAATCGGCTATGTCTGGCTGGAGGCGCTGGGTGGATGGAGACGTCGAAGTGCTCAGGCGGTTTCCCCTAATCTGGGGCTCCGCAGTATCGGTCTGCGCAACTACGCGGATCACATGCACAGCCGGGAATTTGAAGGAGCGGTGAAGCAGCTCCTTGAGAGTGCTGCCCAAGAATCGCCGGCAATACTTTGCGCCGAGAGACTTTACTGGAAATGTCATCGGCGGTTACTGTGCGATTACCTGGTCAGCCGGGGCGCGGAAGTGGTTCACATCCAAGACGCAGGAAAAAACTACTCACACAAGTTAACCCCTGGCGCTGTGATCACAACAGGCGGCGTCATTTACCCTGAGATCCAGCCATGATCATAGCTCTTTTTGGCGATGTCCACGGCAATTTGCCTGCTATGTACGATCTGTGCCAGCGTTGGCAGACCGAAACCGGTGAAACTATTGACCTAGTCCTTCAGACAGGCGATATGGGTCTGTGGCGGAACATTGAAAAAATGGACCGTGCGACCCGCAAGCACTTTAAGCAGGATAAAAAAGAGCTGGGTTCCGCATTATATCTTTCCGGCGAGTTGGTGGCCCCTATTGAGACCTGGTTCATTCATGGAAATCACGAGAACTTCTCTCTGCTCCAGGGCAGTGAGGGCCGGGCAGTGGACCCCGCAGGGCGTATGATATTTCTCGGTCCTGGTTCAATAAAGGTTTTCAATGATAATATTGAATCGTTAAGTGTTGCAGCCCTGGGAGGCATGGAGTACCGCTTTGGGAAATATCCGGTGCCCACGCATGAGCGAGTCCAAAAATATCTTCATGCGCCCTCTTTAATGGGTTTGATGGAACAAAGGCCAGATGTAGATTTTCTGCTTTTGCACGATTCACCGCTGAATCGCGGGCTTCGCACAAAGTTCCCAACGGGAAGCAAGCGGTTGACTGAGCTTATCCAGGCGTTGAAGCCTCGCTTTGCTTTCTATGGACATTACCACGATCCTCCGGCGCCTTTTTGCATTGATACAACACTCTGCGCTTGCATGAACTTTCCAGGCGCTCGGCGCATACCAGACCGGGATGGGGCAATGGGCATCATACGCACCAATCCATGGGCGTTCCAGTTCGTACCGGCCGAAAGTCAGGACTAATCCTTCTGATGATAATGGCCAGAGAAAAAATCCTGCTTGTGGATGACGAAGAAGATATACTGGAAATCCTCCAGTATCGCATGGAAAAGGAAGGATATCTTTTGACCTGCGTGAAATCCGGAGAAGAAGCCTTGGAAAGGGCACGTTCCTTACTCCCGGATCTTATCGTGCTCGATTTAATGCTTCCTGGCATTGATGGCCTTTCTGTTTGCAGAGTACTGAAAAATGATCCCAGAACTTCAGCAATTCCCATTGTGATGCTTACCGCTAAAGGGGAGGAAGCTGATATTGTTCTGGGGTTGGAACTGGGCGCGGATGATTACATAACAAAACCTTTCAGCCCTCGAATCTTGCTGGCCCGGGTGAAAACTGTTCTTAGGAGGAAAAAGACGCCATTCCTTGATGAAGATTCGCCAATCAAGGTGGATAAACTAGTCATCGATCCTGTTCGTCATCAGGTTGTTATAGCAGATAATAGCGTCGATCTTACACTCACGGAGTTTAGGATACTTCAACTTTTGGCACGGCGTCCTGGTGCGGTGTTCACCCGATCCCAAATTATCGATGCCGTCATGGGAGAGAGCATCGCTATAACGGACCGCACTGTGGACGTACATATCGTTCCCTTACGAAAAAAACTGGGCGCGTATGGTAGCTACATCGAGACCGTCAGGGGAGTGGGCTACCGGTTCAAGGAGTAAAGATTGCGCAGGAAGCGAATTCTTCACAAAATTTATCCGACCTACCTGCTGATCATCCTGGTCGCCATCTTGAGTGTGGGAGGGTATATATCTATCTCCTTGCGAGAGTTCTATATATCTAGAACGACGAAAGATCTGGAGACACGGGCGCGTTTGATGAAGTCTCATTTTAAAGGGATGTTTACCCTCGACCGTCGGGATGCCCTGGACGTGCTTTGTAAAAACCTGGGCCAGGCGACCTCCACTCGCATTACGATGATTCTTCCTTCTGGAGAAGTTCTGGCCGATTCGGACGGCAACCCCCGGATAATGGACAACCACGGCGAGCGACCTGAAGTAAAAGAAGCCCTTGCAGGACGCATAGGGACTGCTATCCATTACAGCCGTATACTTTATGAGGATATGTTTTACTTGGCGGCACCGGTGAGAGAGAAAGGTAAAGTGATCGGTGCAATCCGTGTGGCGCAACCCGTAACGGAGATTAACGAGGCCTTAACCTCACTTTATATAAAAATAACCTTTGGCGGAGTTATTGCAGCCATTCTATCCGCAATAATGAGCTTTTTGGTGTCGCGCGGGATAAGCCGCCCCATCGTCAGGATGAAAGAAGGCGCGGAACATTTCGCCAAGGGGGAGTTTGGTGAAAAACTGCGGCTTCCTGAAATCGAAGAGCTAGCTAGTCTAGCCGACACGCTAAATCAGATGGCCCAAAACTTGGATGAGAAGATTCGCTTAATTATCCATGAGCGCAATGAGCGAGAAGTAATTCTATCCAGCATGCAGGAAGGTGTGCTGGCGGTTGATGTGGAAGGGCGCATTTTGACTCTCAATAGGGCTATAGAAAAAATGTTTGGAATTCACCTATCCGAAACAAAAGGCCGCCCCTTGCTTGAAGTAATACGCAACATCGACCTCCGCCGCTTTATTGAAGAAAGTTTACAAGACGGAAAACCCACAGAAGCGGAAATCATATTGCCGGGCCCGGAAGAGAAGTTCTTGCATGTTCACGGCTCAATCCTCAGGCACGACGAAGGTAAACACATGGGAACACTTCTGGTCTTGAACGATATTACCCGGGTCCGTCTCTTGGAGAGCATGCGGAAGGAGTTTATTGCCAATGTCTCGCACGAGCTCAAAACACCCATCACTTCCATCAAGGCCTGCGTGGAGACATTGAGAGATGAATCTATGGCCGATCCCGGTACAATTCAGCGCTTCCTTGAAATCCTTGTAATGCAGACTGATAGACTGAACAACATAATTGATGATTTGCTCAGCCTCTCAAAAATTGAATGGTTAGAGGAAAGGAGGGAAATACAGCTTGAAGAGGTGAACCTTTACAATCTCCTCCAGGCCAGTATCGCAGAAATTAGTGAAAAATCTTCCGCCCGAAAGGTGGAAGTGACACTCCAATGCGATCAAGGTTTTTCGGCTGTCGTAAACCCATCACTAATGGAGCAAGCCGCGGCGAACCTTCTGGACAATGCCATCAAGTATAGCAAAGAAGGTGACATTGTGACGATTGACGTCTCCCGCGATCGCGCTGATATTATCATTAAGGTCATTGACCAGGGATGCGGCATTGGCAGAGAGCATATCCCCAGGATTTTCGAGCGATTTTATCGCGTTGATAAGGACCGGAGCCGTCAATCTGGCGGAACAGGGCTGGGACTGGCCATCGTCAAGCACATTGCCCAAGCCCATGGGGGGAGCGTGAAGGCGGACAGTTCACCCGGCAAGGGGAGCATTTTTACCATCCGCTTGCCCGCGGTCTGTTCCGCCTGATTCTACCTATATTCCAGTTTATACCAATTATAGTACAAAAATGCATCCTGCTTAGCCAGCAATACTATATATCCACCCTCCGGGGAGAGAAAATTTGATACCCGTTGTCCGCATGGAAAAGATCACCAAGCGTTACGGAAACATCCTGGCCAACGATCATGTGGATCTGGATGTTCGCCCCGGCGAGATCCATGCCATCGTTGGAGAGAACGGAGCTGGCAAAAGCACCCTGATGCACATCCTGTGCGGGTTCATTAAACCCACATCAGGAAGAATCATCCTGGATGGAGAAGTGGTGTCCTGGCGGAGCGCTCGAGATGCCATTTACCGGGGTGTAGGAATGGTACATCAGCAATTCATGCTAATTCCCCGCATGACGGTCTTAGAAAATATTGTGCTCGGGCATGAGTTGACTCGGGGTCCTTTTTTAGATCGAAGCGCTGCCGAAAGAGAACTGAAATCACTCTGCGGACAGTTTGGTTTTGAACTGGATCCTCATTGCCGCGTGGAAGAACTACCCATGGGAGTTCGGCAACAGTTGGAGCTCGTTCGGCTCCTTTACCGCCGATCCCGTGTGCTGATCCTGGACGAGCCCACAGCCCTGTTGGCTCCACAGGAGAGCGAAGGACTGTTTCGGGTGCTTCAAAAGCTGCGGGATGCAGGCCATACCATCATTTTCATAACCCACAAGCTGGGGGAGATTTTCGGCCTGGGGAACCGCATCACTGTGATGCGTGGTGGCCGAAACGTGGGAACTTTTACCGCTGAGAATACAGATACCTCTTCACTCGCCCGCCTTGTGATAGGCCAGGAACTGGAAGATATCTCTCCTCCCCGAACCCGACAGCCAGGAGCTGCGATCTTAAGGATCGAGGATCTTTGGGTTAAGGATGATACCGGCCGTGTAGCGGTACAGAATGTCTCCCTGGAAGTGCGCGAAGGCGAAATCCTTGGCCTGGCCGGAGTGTCCGGCAATGGTCAGACCGAACTGGTAGAAGCATTGACAGGACTCCGACATGTCATGCATGGCCGTATCCTCCTTGACGGGATCGAGACCCAAAACCAAACGCCGCGGCAGGTGCGAGACTTGGGACTGGCATACATTCCAGAGGATGGCCCGGGCGTGGGCATGGTGGAGAACTTTACCCTGGGATTAAATCTGGTTATGACCAGCCATTGGCACCCCCCCTTCAGCCGGTATCGTCTTCTCGACTTCGGGGCCATTACATCCCGTGCTCACTCTCTCATTGAGGAATATGACATCCGGCCATCAGATCCAGAGTTTCCTGGTCGAGCACTTTCCGGTGGAAACAAGCAGCGTCTGGTGATCGCACGGGAGCTCAGTCAACCACATCGGTTGCTTGTGGCCATACATCCTACCCGGGGGCTGGATGTCAGGGCCGCGCGCACTGTGCACAGGGCACTGCTTGAGGAACGGGATCAGGGCAAAGCCATTCTTCTGGTCAGCACGGATCTATCCGAGCTTCTCTCCCTCTCTGATCGGATCGCCGTTTTATATAGGGGACAGCCTCAGGGTATCATTGAGGCTTCCGAAGCTACAACGGCTATACTGGGACGTTGGATGCTGGGCCTTGCCGCATAAAGAACAATAAATATGAGAAAAAAAATTTCATCAAATCAGCGCAGCACCTTTAGATTTCTTAAGATGCTTGGAGGGAACTGGCCCGCTTTCTTGACACCGATTTTTGCGCTGGCCTTTGGCTTAGCGGTGGGGGCTGTGGCAATCTTGGCACTGGGAAAAAGCCCGGAAGCAGCCTATGCAGCTTTGATCCAAGGTGCTTTCGGAAGCCGGGAGAGCCTGGCGGGCACGCTCATCAAGACAACACCGCTAATCCTAACAGGGCTTGCGGTGGCCGTGGCATTTCGCGCCGGATTGTTCAACATCGGGGGCGAGGGGCAATTGTATATGGGAGGGATCGCCGCCACATGGGTGGGGATTTACATAGTGGGAGTGCCGGGGAGCCTGCACATTTTACTCGTTTTCCTCGCTGGCTTCCTCGCCGGGGCGCTCTGGGGCGCCATCCCGGGATGGCTCAAGGCCCGCAGGGGAGTGCACGAGGTGATAAATACCATCATGATGAACTATCTGGCCATCTATTTCACAACTTACATAGTGAACGGCCCCATGCGCTTGGGTGACTTCACGAACAAAACCCGCGAGATTGCCTCCACCGCAAAGCTCGGTATTCTCTGGGACATCCCGGCAGCGGAGTTAAGCTGGGGACTGCTTCTTGCCATAGCCGTGTCCATTTTACTTCATGTAATTCTGTGGCGAACAACAGTGGGGTTCCAGATTCAGGCAGTGGGATACAATCCTGCAGCCGCACGCTATAGCGGCATCGACGTGGGCCGAACCTTGGTGCTGACAATGGCGCTGTGCGGAGGTTGTGCGGGACTGGCGGGAGCTGTGGAAGTAAGTGGCGTGCACCACCGATTTTATGCACAGTTCTCTCCAGGCTATGGCTTCGATGGAATTGCCGTTGCTTTGCTGGCGCGCAATAATCCGCTGGGAATTATCCTGACGGCCCTGCTGTTCGGGGCGCTGCGTACCTCAGACCGCATGATGCAGCTCCACGCAGGGGTGCCCCGGGATATGGTGTACGTGGTCCAGGCGGCAGTCATTTTTTTCATGTCTGTAGATGTCCTCCGACCTCTTATTCAACGCTGGCGTGGAATGTTTGATGGGAATATAAAGGATAAAAGAAGGAAATGAGTGATCCAATAGCTTTGCTATTTGTCCAGCAAACGCTTGCCAAGGCGACTCCCCTGCTGCTGGCGGCCCTGGGAGGTCTTTACTGTGAGCGAACCGGTGTGGTCAATATTGCTCTTGAGGGAATCATGCTTGTCGGCGCACTGTGCGCCGTATTAGGCGCCCACTATCCTGGCAGTCCAAGGATGTGCGTAGGGACGGCGGCCCTTGCAGCAGCCCTCATGGGGGTGGTGATGGCAGCAGCATTCGTGAG
>CAZTAS010000189.1:0-12596 GCA_964611635.1 uncultured Thermodesulfobacteriota bacterium | reverse complement strand
ATAACTTTCTGTATATCATTCAAAAATGGGGGTTATCTATACTTTCAGGAGAATTTGATATGCGCCCTATTCCTGCCCCGTTGCAAGCTCGATTCTGGGATCACCTGCGGAACAACGCGGTTCCCCAAAAAAACCATGGGTTGTTCAAAAAGTGGCTGCGCTACTACCTGGACTTTTGTGAGAAATATCAGTTTCGCCCCACGGGAAAAGAGAGCCTGGCTGAGTTTCTTGCGAAGTTGAGGGAAAAGAGGCAAACCAAGGCTCAACAAGAGCAAGCTGCTTCCGCAATTAGGATGTTCTACGAGATCTTCGACGGAAAAACTCCCTCACGAAAGTCGCCTGTGCGCTCGGGAAGCGACCCGCCCCGAAAGGCCTCCCATAAAGATGCAAAACAGCGCCATATCCACGAGAATTCTTCCAAACCTTGGGGAGCTCGGGGCGCTTCTCCCCAGAACTTCCAATCCCCAAAACAGGCCATCCGGCAAGAGGGGTCACGAAGGGACCGAGTGCAGCGCAGACCCAGTTCAGTACCCGTACCAATGGCAACCCGGACCCCCCGCCGTGCGGTTAGCACCGTTCAGATGAAGCGGACCGAAAAGCCTGATGTCACGAGCACTGTCGCGTCCCCCCAAAAGATCAGTGGGAGGGGAGCTTCCTGGGAGGCCGAGTATGCCGCGTTGACCAATGAGATCAAGGTTCGCCACTATTCTCCAAAGACTCTCAAGACGTACAGGGGCTGGGTGCGCAAATTCCAGGCGTTTACCAAAAGCAAGCAGCCCTTATCGGTTTCAACAAATGATGTAAAGGAGTTTCTGACCTCCTTGGCAGTCAAGCGTAAGGTGTCATCATCCACGCAAAACCAGGCGTTCAACGCGCTCCTCTTTTTCTTTCGACACATTCTCGGCAAGGAGTTCGGGGCAGTCGACGGTGTTGTCAGGGCAAAGCGAAAACCTTACATCCCTGTAGTCCTCTCCCGCGAGGAAATAGAAGCTATCTTCATGCGCCTTTCGCCCCCCTATGACCTGGTCGCCAAACTGCTTTACGGGTGCGGGCTTCGTCTTTCCGAGTGCCTCAATCTTCGTGTACATTGCTTCAATCTGGATGCCCTCGTCCTGACCATTCATGACGGGAAAGGAAAAAAAGACAGGACCGTGCCTCTTCCCGAAACGATCATTCCTGAACTGCGAAAGCAGCTTGAATTCGTGAAGGACATCCATCAACGGGACCTGGCACGAAACTTTGACGGCGTTTTCCTGATGAATTCCCTGGAGAAGAAGTACAAGAACGCCGCCAGGGATTTCATCTGGCAATGGTTCTTCCCGGCCAAACAAATGACTTACGTGGAGGCGACCGGGGAACACAGGCGGTATCACCTGCATGAATCGCATGTGCAAAGGGCGATCAAGCGGGCGGTGACTGAAGCAGCGCTTCCGAAACGTGCCTCGGCCCACACTTTTCGCCACAGTTTTGCCAGCCATCTGCTCCAAAGGAACTATGACATTCGGACGATTCAGGAGCTTTTGGGCCACAGCGATGTAAGAACCACCATGATTTATACCCATACCATTAAAAGCCAGACCGTTAAAGAGGCCAAGAGCCCCCTCGATTTCTGATTTCAGGGCTCCTCCCCAAAAAAGCATCCGAAGCAGGTGTCGATTACAGCACGGGAAAAGTAAATAGAATCAGGGGAAAGTTCAGAATTATCATGAAGGTTTTCCTCCCAACAGAAACAAAGGTTCTGTCAGGAGGTGGGTAGGCCCATTTTGAGGTGTTTGTGCATGGGAAACTCTGGCGAATGGGTTCGGCGTTCAAGGTTCAGGGTTCAAAGGTTCAAGGTTCTGGGTTCAAAGGTTCTGGGTTGCTCGTTCAATGATGGGAAATTATAGTGAAAGTAAGTGATAAGTCAAGAAAATTAGTGATTTCTTCCCGTCTGGTTCGTTCGCCTTTTATGCCCTGGAAAAGTCTGCTGTTGACTGTTGAACAATCTTTTTTCCAAGTTTTCGACGCATACCCTTAGTCCCTCGATTCATAAATTCGATCACGTATTTATTTACTCGGGACTAAGTGCTGAGTGAGCAACTGCACAGGTTATAGTCATCAAAATACGTTATGGTATTTGCGAATCGAAGCACTTAGCCGACGATCCACAGATATCTTCTCTTTTCGTTTTCTCAATGGCGCTCCCCATAAAACCCCATTACCAAAGAACGAACTAACGGTCAACAGCAGACTTGACCCAATTCATCGACAGAAGATCGTAATCATAATTCACAGTCAAAGCCAATCTTTAACTTAACCCTTTGTTCTCCCTTTCAATACGGTCCGCTTCGATATAATGCTCTAACAATCGACGAAATCGTGGTGATTTAGTTCTCTTAAATTGTGCTTCTGTAACCCTTCCATTAGAATGGATATCAAAGAGAACGCCGAGTTGACTCTTTGTTAATGAATGATAAATATCCTTCCATTCGGCAGCTCCATTATTTTCGTGAAATCGACGATGAATAATATATTCATTTGGCATCAAAGCTATCTCCAAAAATTCCTCCGGTGAAGACCCAAACGCAGCTTCAAAAAACTCTAACCGCGGGGAAACCATACCTCGTGTTGCGAGAAGAATACATTGAACACCTCTGATCAGTTTCCTGTTCCAATTTTTTCCAACATACCTTCGATCTTTGGCATTTAACGGAATGTACTTCATGGGAAAGGAGTATATCTTGGTTCCTAGTTCCTCATTCAGTTCGCAATTTATCCGAAGTCGTTCATAAAAATCTTCAGGGGTGTCCATATAGTTATACAGAACGTAGTTGGAAAGATTGAGTAATTTATACTTGGCTGCAAGTCGAATTCGCGACACGTACAGGTCCTTGATAGAAATGTGGTCGAAAGCAATCCGCAGAGGTCGAATGGCGGTTCCGGCAAGCAAAGCCATTTTCTTTTCCGACAATTTTCGAGCGTCCACTCCTTGATTGAAATCGACACGTCTCATCCGGCCATTGAATTTTGCTTCTTTTTCAAACCCTAAGGCGCGAATATCATTTATGATTCGCTTAAAGAACCGTGAAGCCAGAACGTTATTATCTAGGAGAATCAAATCCTGTTTAGCCCCATATACATCCTCGATTCCTTTGATCTGACGCTGAATTGGCAAGTAGTGCTGGAAACGTGGCTCAAGCTTATGTACAGCGCAAAAATGGCACCTGTTTGGACAACCGCGCGTGGCATATGCAATATAGGCGTCGTTCACCCCGTAAGTGTATTCTGTTGATTCCAGGATCTGGTAGTCAGGAATCAGCCTATCAACAATTATGGTGCTTCCTTTGTCCAATATGCCGGGTTTACCAATAAGGCCGGGCAAAACAGTTACGCCCGTTTTTTTCCGAATCTCGTCACCCAATAGTGTCGCCATAACCCCACCCACAAAAATGCCTTCGGGGCGATGCACAGCTCGAATATAATAATTAATGGTCCGTATGGTCTCAGACCAAAAAAAAGTGAAAAGTGTACTGATGTAAATTCGATCCCAATTCACATCTCGAAAGGACGTTTTGCACCCTTTCACAAAATGGACCTCATCGCCTGCTAACTTATGGTAGGACGAAATTTTCATGAGTCCTAATGGTGGGTATTTGTTTCGATAGCTCGGTTCAACAAGTAATATGCGCCTCATCGTGTTTTCAACCACTTATTCGCAGGCTTTCTCATAAATATAGGCGAGCATTACTTTCGGCAATTCCTTGGAGCAACTTGGGTCCAGCCGAAGATCATCCCCACGGTCCAGAGTGTAATCACCAAGCACATCTTCCATCAGAATTTCCATACCAGCGTTTGCATATACCTCCATCGCGGCGATTACAGCTCTGTCATCAGCGATGGCCGCAAAGTCCATTTCGCCGGATTCAATCACCATTGCATAGAAGCTTGCATACTCCTCCGGTGTGATTGTGCTTGACCAAAATCGATCATCCCCATCACGTCCAAGAGGCTTTTTCTTCCCCTCACGATAGGCGACGCAAGCACAAATGAAAAATATCTCATGCATATCTTTTGCCACGAAATTCCGAAAATCATTATAAAGTGTCCGATAATGTCGGTCCGTACGGACTCGAATATCTCCTGATAGTTTCATCTTATATTACCTCCGCTTCATCGCGCAGCAGGCCATTCACCTGATTTACATCAAGGTATTCAATTTTAGTGCTTCCAGCACCTGCTCCTTTGAGGATATAAAACTTTGTCCACTGTTTTGTCCCTCGCAAAATCTGCGCCTCAAACAGTCCGAATTCAGTGTCAGTCGCAAGAAGTACCCATTGAGTACACCATTTGGGCACGTTCTCTAAAAGATTGCGGCGGTGCTCATGCGAAAGACGGCCAAACGGTGTATCCATAAATAACGGCATTTCAAAAACTTCAGTACCAGCGGCAGCGCCTGCCAGTGCAGCAATAAATGCAATCGACATTATTTGTCTCTGGCCAGCTGATATATTTGCTAGAAATGGCTTTTGCCAACGATCATAAACCTGTATACTATAATCCGCGTCAACAACTACGTCTTTGAGGGTTTTTTTGCCCTCATCATCAAGGAGCTCGCGAAAATATTTTGTTGCACTCGCTCCGATCATATCTCGGGTCTCCCCGGTAAACTCCTCATGAATTTTCTTAAGGGCATCACTTGTAGCGCCAGCAAGAGTCGATCTCTTGGATAATTCGTCACGTATCCCTTCCTCCCTTTCAATCTCCTTCCGCTGCTGTTGCAGTCTATCTCGTTCTTCAGCGAGGATGTTAATTTCCTCGCGTATTTGGGACTGTTCCGCCTCAAGCTTAATAATTTTGCGCTCAATTTGTTGCCGATGTTTCTCAAGTTTTGCCGCGTCTGCGCGTTCAGAAGATCCGATTTTTTGTCTCAATTCATCCAGCTTCCGACGAGTCACTAAGAGATCGTTTTTTACGACAGCATATTTCTGAAGAACCGCTTCCGTAGCGACGCCAACATCCTCGTAATGACTCCGGACCCCACTCAAATACCGCCATAGATTTAGCATGGAATCCTCGGTAAGAATGTCTGTCGTTCGATCGCGCCAATGTAAAATACTACGATGTTCATCTGTCCCGGGTTTGATTGTTGTTCCACAAATACAACGCTCCTCTGAAATTAGACGATCGATCAAATCTCGCCTAATCTCTGATGGAATCTCATGCTTTTGTTTTCGTTTGTCGATGTTTCTAAAGATCTTTTCGGCAGTTTTTCTTACGAGTAAGAGTGCAGTCTTACCAGTACGGCTCTTCATGTCCTGCAATAGATCCTCTATCTGTGACTCAAGATCAAGTTCCTTTTTCTCTAAGTTTGTCCTTGCCGTAAGTAGGTCTCTAATTTCGCGTATCTTATCCAACTCGGCATCGACCTGTTTCTTCTCATGATCACCCCGTTGAAGTTCCTCGTCAATATGTGCGGTCCTTTCTTCCAATTCAATGGTCCTTTCTTCATTTTCACGAAACTGCTTGATCACACGGCCAAGCTCACCGGTCGCCCTTGTCTCCAGTTCTGAATCCAGGTATTTTCTTAGGCGGTTGGTTGCTCTTAATGCGGTCTCAAGTGTATCGATATCAAGCAATTTTCTGACTCCCGCCGATATTTCTCTCCTTTGATCCGAGCTTGCTCGCGTGAGCCTTTCGATTTTCTCCCCGTCAAAAAGGAAATACTCTCTTAAACCTCGATCAAGAATTCCACCGACGATAGTGGCAACTTCATTGTAGTCTCTCGTGGTAGTTGAATTGCCATTTTCAGCTATCGTGACAAGGCGTGCTCCCTTATCCTCTTGAATGACCCCTCCTTCGGCCAACATGCCAAGAATGGATCTTTCAATCTGGTAAGTTCGCCCAAAATGCGTGAATTCCAAATTGACACGGGCCTCAACAGACTGCCTTAAATCGCCTTGGGCTTCCATCTCTGGATAATTCACTAGGTACACCTCACGCTCATCAACTTGTGCATCCTGGGAAAGTCGTTTTTCTCCATAAAGGCAAAAGAGGAGGCCTCGGTAAATACTTGTTTTCCCTCTGCCATTATCACCAAAAATAACCGTGACGTTGCCGCCCCCGCCCCTAGCGAATTCGATTTCTTGAGATCCTCGGAACTGACGGAAATTAGTGAGTGTCATCTTCTGGAGAATCATTGGGATTCCTCCTTCTCCTTTATAATCTGCCTGATAACACCCTTGAGTTGTTCGGTAACTGAAGATTCTGGCATGGATTCTGATAGATCGAGTGCACTATTTGCTAATTCCTGAACATCCGCAGGGTATTTCTTCAGTTTATCCACAATAAGTTGATGGGTTTTAGACATATTTAGCTCCTATCCTTAATTTCAACAGATTCCATTACCTCGTGGTAAATATCCCAAGGCTTGGTATCTAAAAGGTGCAATGCTTGAAACGCATCGACAATTTCTCTTATAGCGGCTCGCGACTCGAACTCATTTTCAGCGCAGGCGGAAAACTCAGCAAATCGGGGCATCTCTCGACGAAGCAAGGTGAGATCATAGTCTCTGCGTAAATGGGAGTATCTGATGTCGGGCACAACGATGAAGTCGTAGACATCCGCACGCGCTTTTCCCTCAAATTTTCTTAAAATACGCCCCCGGCGCTGTATGAATTCCCTTGGATTTGTAGTGCTGGAAAGAAAGTACGCAGTTCTCGTGGAAGGAATATCAACTCCTTCATCAAGGCAATGGATCGAAACGAGTACCTGGATATCCCCTTTGGAAAATTGCCGAAGTAATGACACGCGATTTCCTATTGAGACGGTATGGACAAATTCGTGGCATCTAAGCCCAAGACACGAAACGGCCTGAACAATCTCCCTATGCTTCCCAGGCGCACAATAAATGAGCACATCCTGTAATTCAATCCCAGCATCTTGGCACTCAATAATCTGTTTTTTCAGCAGGTTGAGTAACAGAGGACATTTATTCTCAGCTGCTGAGACAATCTGAGACCTTTGTAAAAGCAGCCTCTTTAGACGCTCCTCAGCATCCGCATCGCTCTCCGAAACTTTAGAAGCGAGTTTGGCAATTCTTCTTGATAGATCCTCGTACTCCTCAGCCTCATTGGGAGTGAGTAATGTCAAAATCGGAAAATAGCGGTATGGTGTAAGAAAAGTCCCAATGGCTTGTTCAAGCGGATATTCAAAACATATACCATCAAAGTAGTCCAGAAGCGCTTGGGTCCCCTCTTGATCATACCAACGACGTGGTGTGGCTGATAGCCCTAATCGCATGCTGGCACGATCTAATAAAGCCTCCCGTAGACGCGGTGCACCCAGGCTATGAACCTCGTCGGCTATCAACATCGTGGTTTCTTGTGGAAGTCCTTTCAAAGATTGTTCAAATCTTTGTTTTGCTGCAGTTTGATGCACAGCAAGAATGCAAACACTCGGTAAAGCACCGAAACGGTAGTCTTGGATTTTCGACCTTACATCAGTTGCCCAGTGATCTTGGCTGCCGCTGCATAGGATCGGAAAAAACCCAAATTTCTCGGTGTTTATCCTCCATTGATCTAATAAATGTAGGTATGGTACGAGGATTATAACGGCCAGATGTTTTAGGTAGTCTCTTCTCTCTGCTGCGGCTGCAAGGGCTGTAAAGGTTTTTCCCGTCCCTGTTGCCATTTCGAAAATACCCTTAAAATTATTCTTTTCCCATGCATCAATAGCGGCTTTTTGATAAGGTCGCAGCTCAACGCCATAATCTTGTACCTCATTTAGCAATCCACCGCTCAATCTCTCTCCTTTAGCACGCTCATATGGCCGAGACGATGTCCTCAAACGCACAATCTCTTTCCTAATCGCTTCAGGGAGGCTTAGTATCTCAAATTGGGAATTCCCGGTGTGCCAAAGTTTCAAAAGACGAGATTGGTGCCGCTCAACAAAGGGGCGCTGCCCCTCTTCCCATGACCTAAAGACCGAAAATGCCTCTCCATTCAACGACCCTTTCGCTGAGTCATTAAAAGATCCGTGGATCGCAACAATATCACCATTTGCGTCAATAAACGCACCAACCTTGTCGTGGTAATCGCCCCCCATATCAAAATCCCGGGGGATGGCGAATCGAAATTCAAGGACATTATCAGCAACCATCCAGGCAAGCGCGTTCAGAGTGTCTGTTGATAATGCCCGAACAAGGTCGGCGACAATTTTGCGCAGCATATCACGCATTATACTGTCGCGTTTAGCGCTATCGCCCATTTGTAACGCTTCCCAGTCAGCCTTCTGCATCAAAGGAGACGTGACGATTCGGGCAATTCCACCATTGCTGACAAGCTTGACGAGCCCCCTGCATGCCGTCCGTAGCCAAGCCGAAGTGAAAAAACCTACACCTCGCCAATATTCACAAGATTCTGAAAGCAGAGGCGTTATAAGATCTTTCACGAGATCATACTCTGCACTGTCATAGACGTGATGTAGTTCAAGATTTTTTAGCATCGCAAAGTAATTCCTTGAGGAATATTTCCCCGTTCTCGATGATAACAATCTGCCCTGAACCGAGCATACCGGGGCTAAGGCGTCTCTTGATGATGCCTGTTTCTCTAAGTGCCTTTTGGAACTCAGCAAGGTTTGCAGCACCAGTCCAATCACGATCTAATATTTTAGCGACGAGATCTTCAAAAGTATGTACGTTATGATCATTTTGCCTCGGTAAGAAGGCTTCCCTTGAGTTTCCTAAAACAAAAAATCGCCCGCCTTTTGTGATTAAATCCCCAATCAAGGTGTTTGACCAATACATACCAGTCGGAAGGTTAGGGAGCTTAGTGGACTCCACAAGATGAGAAATGCGCCCAAAAACATACCCGCCCGCACTGCATCCTCATAGATATGAAGCGCCATGCTCTCTAACTCGCGTTGCTTGACTTGATTCCACCCAAGCGACTCCTGGTGGATCACACAACCAGGATGGTATAAGCAAACTTCTTTTTCTAAACCGACTGAATATACCTGGTGCTCTTTGTATCCGAGTTGCTCTACGAACCGTTTCTCAAGGATTTCGAAAGGACAAGGCTTCCCCGCATCCCGTACAAAATCAAGAACACGTCTTCTGATGGAATGCCGTCCCGTCCATTTTTCGGTACGGGCGCGCGCAACGTGCGGATAACCATTAAAAAGAACCAATTCATCAGAAAAACACTGGAGAACTGAGTAGAGCATGACAGAGCTGTCAATACCTGCGGATCTGCAAGTGACTTTCTTATCGCGATAAATTTTGGCAACCGAACAGTGTTCCTCTTTGCTTAATACGTCTTTCGTATACTGTATTAATAGATCTATCAATTCATGGTCGAGCTCCGCATTTTCGATATGAAGATAACCCCAATCAGCAGTGCGGATAACGTTTGCAATCGTTTGGCTGACCTGTGAAAACTGGAAATCTTTCAAGAAAAGTTTCCTGATTCCAAATTTTTTCAACTCTTGCTGTGAGACAGGTCCACCAGCATCGCGTAAGAAGTCTTCAAAGGCAATCAGCACCGGAATGCGCTGTGTGAATCGTTTTTTCATGTAAATAAAAGGCAACCGCGGGTATGCAAGCTGGGGATGTGCTGCCGCTCTTAAGCATGTGTAAAGTGCCACTTCAGAAGGAAAAGCAGCTCTTTCGCAGCGTGTTCGAAAATGGGAAAAAGCACCATTGACGGAAACAAAGGGAACATCTTCTTTGAGAACATTGAGCAGCCATGTTTCAACGTCATGGATTAGACTGAAAGGTATTACGACATTATCCTTATGAACAAACGTACCACGGTCCCAAAGCAATGCATTTTTGCTTCTGTCTAATGCTGCATGGGCATTTCTCTCTGAGAAATCGTTACGCCAGATATGTGTATATTTGGCCACTTCAGTGAAGTGTGAAGGCTTGCCGAGCTGTTGAAGCACAGTATCCAACATCTGAGTAATATTACCGAATCGAAGGCGCCACAGGCTAATGGAGTAGACTCTATCTTTGTGTGCCTTGAGGCGCTTCCTGCATTGTTTCAGCACGGCATCAAGCAGAGCATCAGATATATTTATAAGTTGTGATCCACCGCATTTAGTTACAAAGCTCTCTTGTAAAACCCTTTTTAGGATCTCACGGTCGATGCTCCAAATTTCATCGGCATGCCTCTCATCAGCGTGTGCTGATGCAATTTCCTCAATCACTTTTCCCAATTGGTGAACCAGACTTCCTGAACCTTCGTGAGTGACAAGTCCGTCTTTTTGAAGCTTGAGGCCTGCATCCTTCCAGACCTTTAACGTCGAAAAGAATACAAGGAGTTCAGTAGCAAACATGAGTTGTCTACCATTTCCACCCTTGCACAGCACATCTTTGGTCAATTCATCCAACCCAATTATCCCTCCGTGCTGTTTCACCCTAGCCACAACCACGTCGATCAGGGGACGCAGCCTGCGTTGCTGGAGTGGGGTGGAGGCTCTCTTCTCCACGGCAACCTCCATTTGGCGTGCCCTTTCCCGGGATACTCCACCGACCTTTTCTCCAACAAGCTCTAACGTCATAGGGGCAAGACCAAGCATTCCCTTACGTAGCATGAATGCGTGGGCTTGCTTATTTGAACGTGAAAGGCCTCCAACCCAGTCAGAAAGCCAACGTGCAGGGTTATCGACATCGACAAAGACACCTTCCACGCTGTCAGGTTTCGTTTGGTCACTCTTTTTATTTAGGAGACATGGGGCAGCAAGAAGCTGTTCTGATTGGAACTTGTTGAAATTTTGGAGAGAATCGTGAGCAAAATCGATGAGGTCTGTTTGAATCCTCATAATTTCATCAGCTGTCTTGCGTCCGCAGTTACGGCATTTGAGAAGCCTTCCCCTTTGCAACATCATAAATGCCTCTAAATTATCAACACTCAGATCTTCGATCACATGAACACCTCTAACACTGAGCACACTCTTTACCGCATTAAAAACTTCCTTGGGTGCGTTACCGAAATCCAAGGTATTTCTTTGCACCTTAATGAGTTCCTGTTCATTTTGTGGTCGTAATTTGGATTGAAGCGCCTCAATCTCAGAAATAGTCTTTTTGCCGCAGCTCCATACCATTCTTAGATCTTCGAGTGTAAGCCGTAATAGAGCTGCTTCATCTTTAACACCAAGATTTAGCAAAACGCGTTTCGCCCTGACTGACAGGGCTTTGGTGATGTTCTCTAAACCCCCAGCTGCCGGTAATGTGCCCGCAGAAAGGACAGCTATTTTTTCATCTTGCGACTTACCCACGTCCCAATCCAAAGATATAGATCTTCCAAGAAGTGCTGGATGATTTTTCTTCTGCAAAGGTTGATCTGATAATTAGGGATGAAATGACTTTGGCATACATCGGTTCCCTGATCGCTTCTTCCAAGAGATATATCGTAAAGTAGGTTCGTCATTATAGGCCTTTTCCAGAGTTGGGCCTGTTTTCGTTAGGCCTGTCGGATTTCACCCACTCATCTACTTCTTTCTTATTGAATTTCCAAAGCCGACCTATCTTGTGGCCAGGCATTTGCCGTTCGGTAATCCATCGATAGACCGTATCCCGTTTGATACCAAGATGTTTTGCAATCTCATCAACGGATAGCCATCGATCTTCCATCATTGCTCTCCATTCAAATTTGGGCTGCAACCCATACCGCAACATACTCTTTTATTTGGTTTTTTCCTGGTTTAAATCTGATCAGCCATAATGGGCGATCACTCTTCGGACCCCAAAACAGAAAAAATATATCCATGCCTATCCGGATACTGCACACAACTCCTTGTTGATACTGTGCGCCAAAGTCCGCAACAGAATGTATTTGACTGGAAGGCGCGTAACACAAAAAATATGGAAATCAGTGGCCTTTATACTCTTGAAACACCGTGAGGGGAAGGCCTTTGCTTAAGTCGTGCCCCGTCATCCAGCAAATTTCAGTGAATTCGGGCCTGCGCTATCGGGATGTCACAAGAAATAGCGTTCCTCTTGAGCATTGTGCAACATCCGGATAGGCATGAATATATCATAGGGAAAACCATAGTCAAACCATTTATTTGAGTTTTTTCCGGTTTAACCTATTTTAACCGATTATATCGCTCTGCCCTTGGTAATTTGCAGTACCTAAAAAAGATGGCCTGGTTTATTCTCCATGTACCTTTCGCTATCTCCACAAACAGCCTTTCCCTGTCTACATTAAGAGGAAAGGTTGAAAAGAAAATCGATGTTGTGCAGAGGGGGACGTGCAGAAGGGGACGTCTTTCAACTTTTCAATTTACGACTTTTTGTTAGAGAAACGATTGGTTAGATATTCATTTTTCGCATCGCCATTTCATAATATCAAAAAAGTGTGAAATGGTCTCCAGATAAAAGGGTCGCAAGATAAGAATCACGTCTCCCTCCAAAAAAACCCTCTGATGGGAAAAAGGTTCAAAGGTTCTGGGTTCAGAGGTTCAAAGGTTCAGAGTTCAGGCTTCAAAGGTTCTGGGGTTCTCGTTACTGGTTGCTTGTTCAATTATAGGAAATCATAGTGAAAGTAAGGGAAAAGTCAATAAAATTAGGGGGGATATGGCCCAGCAAGCGCCATCGGAATCTGGTTATTCCTCAT
>CAZTAS010000188.1:0-12896 GCA_964611635.1 uncultured Thermodesulfobacteriota bacterium | reverse complement strand
CACGACCGTCATCATCAGCACCATCAGCAGCACGACCATCAGCAGCACCACCATCAGCAGCACCACCGTCTGCAGCACCACCGTCTGCAGCAGCGACAATTGGAGGATCATCCCAGTTGGAGTGATTTCCCCCGGCAGCCACCATAATCAGGCCGGCCCGATATGCCTTCAGGATCGCCAGGCGAACGGCCTGACTACTATCCCGGTAGCCTATGCTCATGTTGACGATATCAATGTTATTGTCAATTGCCCACTGAAGCCCCATGATAACACTGAACAGATCTCCCATGGCATATTCGTCGAGCATTTTGACCGCGTACAGCTCGACATCAGGGATCATGCCAAACAGAGCGTTTCCGAGGCGGGCACACAGAGTTCCGGCGACGTGAGTGCCGTGACCGTTATCATCCCACGGAGGGTTGTAGATGCCCATGTGAGTGAGATCAATGCCGCCCTTTACCTTACCGGCAAGGCCGGGATGGCTGGAATCTATTCCGGTGTCGAAAATAGCGACCTTTATCGTCTTTCTACCCACCAGATCCAGTGCATCCCTTATCACATCAGGCACGTAAGCAGGATAAAATACGTCCGTAATCAATCCAGGATCCCGAAGTTGTCCAAAGAGCTTGAGGATGCCCCAAGGACGATCACCCTTAAAGGGCAAGGGCAGAGGTTGTATTAAGCTCCAAGACGGCAGGGTGCAAAGTGGGGTTTCAGACCATGCACCCCCATCCGCAGCACCCCCGTCGGCAGCGCCGCCGTCTGCAGCACCACCATCCGCAGCGCCACCATCAGCAGCACCACCATCCGCGGCACCACCATCAGCAGCACCGCCATCTGCGGCACCACCATCAGCAGCACCGCCATCTGCGGCACCACCATCTGCAGCACCGCCATCTGCGGCACCACCATCTGCTGTTGCGCTAACAGCTTGAGTTCTAAAGGTTCCCTCCAGTTTTAGCCGCTGGTTGTCTTCAACTCCGACAACGCGGAGGTCATCGGCTAAATCAGCAGAATTAATTTGGGCTGGAGAGAGCAAAACCAAACCGTGGACAAGTGGCAGGCGCATAAGAACAACGGCACCACGTGCCTGCCACTCCAGAGCGAACTGGTCGATCTCATCCCAAGAGACATTCTCGTGAAATAGGACTATTTTTCTTGAGTTCTCCTGAGCTTTGGAGACGGTGATCATCGCCACGATAATCATAGTGATGATCAATGAGGCCATTACCATTCTTTTAAAGCACCGCATAAGCCCCTCCCTTCTGAGAAAACCTTCTAAGTTAAACAGGACCGCTCGCACCGAATTACTCACAATGGCCCGGGCTTCCGCCACAAAGCAATTCGGCTTCCCCTATTGTTTCGCATTAGCACCGGACTCCTGACGTTAAAACAGAGAAATGCCTTGTCAGTCTGAAATCTCAGGGTCGATAGGACTCCCCGTGGGAATTTCAAGACTGACGGCCGGTGTTCTGCTTTTTCTACATGAGATATGTACGAAGCTTGCGCAAGTCCTCCTCGTTGTGGTTGACGAAAGAAGCGCCAATATGAATCTCACTGAAATCATTAATTAATCGACGAGCATCGCAGGGGAAATGGATTTGCTCATGGGTGTGAGGGAGTTGGAAAGAAAGTTCAAAATGTGGCGGTTCTCGCACGGATATGATCTCTCCCAGGTCGTTAGGATAGGTAATAAGCACTCCCCCCTCAGAGATATTCAGGATCACAACGGGCCTGGCTTCAAACTTTGAATCCGCCTTAATTGACAAATTGGCAGACAGTGTGATTTTCTTTCTTGGGAACCTGCGCCGCTCTTTGCCGAGGTAGGGTGGCAAAAGAAATCCTTCCTTTTCCAGGTGATCTAGGATGATTTTATCCAATAGAGACACCACCGTGCGCCGATCTTTATAAGCCGACTTTTTTAGAGCAACCAGAACTTCGCTGCTCATTCTCATACTGTAAACCTTATCCTTTTTCATGTAATTCATAGATATACTTTATATTACATTATGCTACATTAGATTACATTTATTATTGCAATGTCAAGAAAAAAATAAAAAAAGTATCGGATCGATGTATAAATTTGATGTTATTTGCATGAACTTAGGGGAACCATGAAAAGATTAAACCGGGTTCAAGCAATTAGGGCGTTGTGCATTCAATGCGTGGCATGACAGCGCAAGGAAGCGAGGCTGTGCCCGTCAAAAGATGACTGTCCACTATGGCCTTATCGATTTGGAATTATCCATTTTATTTCCACCAGAGTTGTTAGAAAAAGCGGCTGGAATTGCAAAGGCCGCTCCGAAGATCAGAAAATGATTCATACACAAAGACTGGCGCCTTATGGTTTTAAAAGGGGGAAAACACGCGGTAAAAGATCGATAAACAAGAGAGCAACGGGAAAGTAAGGAAGTGGTTAATTTTGGGTAATAAAGGGGGTTCTGAACACCTCTTATTAACCTAAAAACGGTTTCACGGACCAGGATATATAAAACACAGGTTAAAATAATTGACAAAAAATTACACGAAAGAAGGGAAAAAAATGACAAAGAAAAAGGCAAAAGGCTGTTGAAGTTCCACCGCGGAGATTCAGAAATCCATATTTCTATTATCATGTGGCTCATCAAAAAAATGGATACCTGACCCGACCAGTGGGGCCATTATCGGGATCGACGGCCAGGTATCTACTCCATTATCTGCCAGCCAGCGAAAAGATGATGAATATCCTGGTCAAGGCTGTCCACCGTCACGGCATTGAAACAACCTGGGAGGAAGAAAGACAGGCGCTTGCGATGGACACTATCTATTTTGGTATCCTCTTATGGATGTGTTTGTTTCCTGCTGCCGCTAAAGCTGGAAATACCTATTATGTGGCAATAAACGGCAGCGACACGAATACCGGGACCCTTGATATGCTATGGTTGACGATCCCACATGCCGCAGAAACAATGGTGGCGTGAAAAATTTTGCTTTAAGTTGGAGCAAGTGCTGCTTATATTCGGACCGTTCTATTAACGTGAATATCTACACCCGAATCAGCTGACGCGCTTTATATACCGGCCATGAACCCAGCCCTGCACGTCGGTCTCACCATTTATCGGATTAAGGACATTGACTAGACACCATGAGCCCTGCTGAGCCACGACTTCGAGACGTGCCGGCCCCATGCCCCTACCACCTCCTGCTCCAACACCAGGCACGCTATGGCATCAAGATGGCCGCCTCGGATCACACATAGGGTTCATTGCTTAACGGCTATTCCCGTACAGGTTCCAGGGGCGGTTGGCGGATTCCATTGCTGATTCTGACTGACAAACCTGATCTTGTTACCTGCCAGACGTCCAACACTGATGCTGTCCCAACTGGTTATGTATACGGTATTTCCAATTATGACCCCGTAGAAATTTGTGTAAGGAGGATCTTGGGGCAATGCATATCCCTTAAATCGATTTCCATTCTGGTCTGTGATCACTATTTGGTGTGGTTCGGAAGTATAATCATCTGTATCATCAGCTGGATCTCCTATCCGAACGCACTGTGATTCTACGTCCCATGTTCCCACGAGATCAGCACCAAATGTTGTGTTAGCCATCAGAAGAAGAGGCAGAACGATAAAAAAACTGTCTTTCTCATGATTTTTAACTCTTTTGCCTGTCGTACCATTTTTGCAGAGCAGATGTCCACCACCACTTAGCCCTTTTCCAAACCATCCCCATCATGAGGAGGATCCCTTCCCCGCTCCTTCATGATCTCGATGGTTTTGGAGTTATCATTAAGGATCAAATCCCCAAAAAATTCCTCCAGCCCCAGACGACCCGGCCGATCACCAAAAAGTTGATGGGAGGACTTTTTCTGTTGTTTCAAAAACTCCCCGGATATTCAATCGAGATAGGGGTTGATAAAATCCAGAGAGCTTGAAATGTCAGTGCGGTAATTGAAATCCGTACCAACACAGTTGGGATTCAGGCCAAAGCTCACGACCGCAACAACCACATTCGTGTCATCAAGCAAAATAGGGCCGCCTGAATCGCCAAGACAGGATCCCCCCCTGCCCTGGCCGCGTCCCGCATTATTCGAGGTCTGCAAGTTATAACCATCCGTCAAGGCGTTGCGAAGATTTATAAACATTGAAGTTGCTTCATACCGGGTGAGCTCATCCACATAATCCGGCGGCACAACATCCGGCACAACGCTTTGGAGCCCATAGCCTACGACAGTGAATAATCGATCCTGCCTGCCACGGCGCGTTGAAAGACTATCCAGGACGCCGAGTTCGGGAAGCGCTCCATACTCGTCCACTTCCTCAACTGGAACTGGGTCATAATAGAGGAACACTATTCCAATGTCGTTCGTATTTGGGAAACCGGCCCAGTCAAACCCGGGATGAGCTATTGGTTGACCGAAATGCAACGGAGTAAATTGATTGACTACCGGCTCGAATGAGACACCCGCGAGATCGGCCCCATACGCGCAGTGGCCCGCTGTTAAGAACACTGTTGGAGAAAGCAAAGTGCCTGAACAGCTCCAGAAAGATCCGTCGTCAAAGTCAAAGAAGACGGCAAATCCCACATAAGGATGGTTATTACCATCCGGTTCCCCCCATGTAATGGCGGAAGCCGGCACAACCCATGCAAACAGCAAAGTCAATATGACCGCGGAATATGTCAGTTTGTTGCGCATTTTTGATCTCCTCTCTTGCTTTTTTGACGGCTATGGAAGCAAAGAAGCGATCCCGGCTTATTTTAGACCGGTTTTTATAGTCTTCTTCCTCAATCGTGCGACCAAGCCCTCATAAGACTCGTTGAGCATTATCTCCTTGAACTGGGAGCGGTAGTTGTTGACCAGGCTCACATTTTCGATCACCACGTCATAGACCTTCCAGGATTTTTCCAAATACATACACCGGTAATTGACCGGGATTACATCATCTTTCGTGACGATGTAGGTCCGGACTTCAGCAATGCCGGGGGATATCGAGTCTTCCGATTTAAATACTATCTTTTCATCCTCATACGATTCAATTTTATCGGCGTATTCAGCTTCCAGAAGGCGGGTGAAAAGGTCGATGAACTCCGTCCTCTCTTTGTCGGTCAGATCCTTCCAGTGTGGTCCCAGAGATCTTTTGGCCATTTCGGCAAAGTCGAACCGATTCCGTATGATCCGCAGCGCGTCGGCTCTTCGCTTTTCGGCATTCTCGCTCTTTTTCAATTCCGGGTCTTTGAGTACATAGGTTATCAGATTGACGGTGTGGCGGATGGCGTTGGTGGCGCTGTCCTGCTGGGCGAATGGGGATGCCGTCCAAAATAGAATCAATAAAAAAGCAAGGCACCAAGAGTGGATTGTATGATATCTCATTGTCCTCTTCCTTTGGCTGAAAGAATTACCGATCTTTCATTCTCTTCTGCTCCACCATTAGACCATCTTATCGATGTTCTTTTGCATGAAATTCGTGATATTTTTCGCACCCAGAATAATTACCACCATATGGGTGGGCAGTTCTCGTTATCTATCTTGCACTCGCCATGTCTTGGTTGCACTGGTTCACCACCACCCATACTACCCTTTCTGTTGCCGAAAAAAACAAAGTCGAGGAAAATGATAATATCAGGCAAATAACCGTTGTCAAGAAGAAATTTTTGACTATTCTTATCTTAGACTATTTTTGAACTTAAATGATTCTAGAAGTGGACTCGACATCATGAGCGAGATCAATATCTTATGGCAGGGATAAGCTAAAACCGAAGATATCTAACTGTTATCGATGTTTCACAATCACCTCGGATTTTTGCATATTACAACCGCAAATCAGCGAATTTCATCGCAGACCACTCCTCACCCTTTGTGGAATGCTGACTGAGTGGAGACTCTATTGCTGACACCTTCATAATCCGAACTTTTAGCCCTTCTCTTTGATTTTCTGTTTAAAAACAGAGAGTCCGATATTGCCTTATCTTCTGCCATGCCAGGCTGGCATACACCCATTGAGGGCGTCCTCCTCTATTATTGCCTCTTAATTCTTGCGAATATTTCTGTTTATTACGGTTTGAAATCTAGAACTTTGTCGGCTCCTTCCCCATAGAATGAACAGGACATACCCCAAAGACCCCTGTTAAGAAAAAGTGAAAGGAGGCATCCTCATGACCATAAAAGAAGCTATTTTACCATTTTCCGATACCATCAGCGATCCAGCCTTAAGCTGAGAACCCTGTAAAGCTATCATCACCTTCTCCAAAGATTTGAAACACAATTTGCCGATCGATCTTTCGATTCCCTCAGCTCCGATGAGATTTACCAGTTGCTGGAGAATTTGACAGAGAACCTTGCCAGGTCCACCCGTCGTCTGCGATATGCCCAGCTGAAGGCGTTTTATAATTTCCTCGTCGACAAGTGCAATTTGAATATGAGAAACCCTTGCAATGCCCCTCTTTTGCGGAAAGCCTTCAAGACCCCCAAACAGGTGGCCCGGAGGATTCTGGACAGGGAGACAGTGGAAGAGCTGATCTACAACACCAAGAATCTCAGGGACAGGCTGATGGTTGAGCTTCTGGCACGCTGCGGATTGAGAATCGGGGAGTCATTAAAGATCAAAGTGTCAGATGTCTTTGACCGGAAGTTGGTTTTACGACAACCCAAGTCAGGGAAGGAATCTGAGGCAGCCTCTATGCCAGAACAAATTGCCAAACGGATGCATGATTATATCAAACAGGAAAATCTCTCCCCTGAGGACCGGATATTTCCTATCTGTCACTCAACCGCGAGGGCATAGATAAGAAAATTGGGAATGAGACTAAACGTCGTTCTCACCCCCCATGATCTTCGGAGGTATTCAGCCACTTATGCGAGCCGGAATGGAGTGCCCTTGGAGATTGTCTCCAAAGTCATTCTCCGGCACCAGGATCTTAAGACAACCCAGGCATACCTGGGGAGAGTGCCCAAGGCGGAGGCCATCCGTTGGATGGATATCCTTCATGGGAGATAGGAAGTGTAACATTATGAATTATCAATAGAAATCTTCAGTCTGTGGGGTATGTTCCAATAACTCATCGCCTAATCGGTTACCCATTTTAGGGGATTTTGAAAAAAGTCCGATGGAATGTTGCTTCCTGAAGTCGTTATTCTTGAAATGTTCTCTGATGTTAAAGATTACCATTGGTAATCGACAGAGAGTATTCGCTTTTCCTTCAATTTAATCTCATTCAATGTTTTCATATGTTTTCCATATCCCACTCTTTTGGAGAATCCAGATAATGGCAAGCTACTTTACAAGAGCAAGAAGAAGCCCGGAAGGGCCCAGTGTTCAAAAAGTTTGGGACTTGGCTGGATGTCTCCTTCGGCTTTGAGCACCACTTCATCCGCGGGCTTGAAAAGATGAAGCTTCGCTGGTGTCTTGCCCTGTGCGTGATACTGTCTAGGGCACTGGATAGGGTCAAGGAAAAACAGCAGAAAAAACTGCGAAGCCTTGTCAAGGCGGCGGCCTGAAAAGGCCGACTTCCTGTAGATCAAAAAGGCAAACCGAGAGCTGCAAAGGGGTTGGTCTGCCCTCTTACACCCCCATAGGGCCGTTTTTATCACTCCACACCCATTGCCATAAAGATTCATGCATGCCCTCGGAACTAAAATAACTCACAACGCAAATGCCTGTCATTTTTGTCTTGACATGGGATTGCCTCTCGGCTACATATGATTATACTGTGATTTTCAGGTCATGTTAATCATTCATGAAATTTCATTTATCCCTTGATGGGGACAGGCTCTCAAAAGCACTGAACAGAGGCGGAGAGAATTTCTTTCCAACTCTCGCATGAAAGCCACAAACTTTTCCTGCAAGCATTTTTCTGATGAGTTCCTTCCCTGGATAAGCTCCATGGAGGGAGAAGACACGTGAAAAACATATCAGCCTCATGAGGCATTGAGCGAAGCTTGAGGGAGGGATTCCATGATGCTTATCCTGCATAGTGACCAACTTCCGGATTCGGACGTTGTCGATGCCCGCAACTTGCGGGAAGGGGACAGGTCCAAGATTTCAACGAAATTGGTATACGGAGAGCTAATTTCTCTCCGGGTCGCCGTTCGCCACTCCGGGTACCATTCACGGCCGCACATCCATAACTCCGAGCAGCTCAACTATCTTGCTGATGGTGAGCTGTGGATTTATGTGGAAGATGCGCCGTACCGCCTTCAAAAAGGGGACTTCATGCGGGTGCCCAGAATGGCCGTGCACTGGGCGTGGAACAACTCGGACAAGCCATGCACTCTTTATGAGAGCCATTGCCCCCCCAATGTGGGCAATCCCCGGGTTCGAGAAACCGCCGGGAGCCTGTTCGATGAGGGTGAGCATGTGGAGCTGAGAGGCCTCCCCATGACCATATGGTTGTCGGATCGCTATGCCTTTGAAGCAGAGAAACACATGGCAGCCGGGGGCGACGGGGGGAAGCTCATGGTCAGGGACAAGGATCTTCCTGACAGCATTCACCATCAGATGGCAGAGGCGGGACAGCTTTCCTCCAAATTCGTCTACGGCCTGGAATCCAACCTGATGGTGGCGACCAGGGGCTCGGGATATCATTCGAAGCCTCACATCCACGATTGTGAACAGCTGAACTACCTCGTCAGTGGGGAGCTTTGGATTTTTCTCTCTGACGCGGCATATTTCCTGCGGCCCGGCGATTTCATGCGGCTGCCCAGGATGGTGCCTCACTGGGCGTGGAACACCGGGAAAACACCTTGCGTCCTGGTGGAGGCCCACTGTCCGGTTTTGGACCCCAGCGCCAAGCCATTTTCAAAAGCTCTTCTCACGGAACAGGAGGCGCTCCTGCCCTTGAGGTGTGTGCGAAACTATTTTTCTCCAGAGAATCTTGCTGAGAATGAGGAATCTCTGATGAAAAGAGGGAGGTATTCTAAATCATGAAACGCGTGACGATTTTGATAGTGGTTCTGGCTATGGGATTGATGGGGATCATGCCCGCCCTAGCGGGCACCAAGGTTGTGGTGGGTTACACCCAGGCACCCCAGAGCACGGTTGGCAAGACCGTGGCCGAGTTCAGGAGACTTGCAGAACAATACAGCGGGGGAGACTTGGAACTGCAAGTTTACCCCAGCAGTCAGTTGGGCACTTTTGGCGAGATGGTAACTCAAATGAAAGTGGGAATATGCAATGTTATATTCATCCAGCCGGATGCGCTGGGACAACAGGTGGCGATCTCTACAGCCAACTCGTGGCCCTTCATATTCAAGGATCAGGACGAGATGTTATCAGCCTGGAACGGGCCGGGAGGGCAGGCTCTAATCTCGGAAGTGGAAAAACTGAGCGGTTATCGGATGATAGGCCCGACCTGGAACGAGGCCCGATGGATTTACACCACCCGGGCCGCAGGTTCTCTCAAGGATCTCAAGGGCATGAAGATACGTGTTCCGGGCACAGATATCTATGTGAACCAGATGCGATTGCTAGGACTCAGCTCCACGCCCATGAACATAAGAGAGGTATATACCGCCATGCAGCAAGGTGTGGTGGAGGGCATCGAGGGGGCATTGGCAGACATGGCAGGGTTCTCCCTCCAGGATGTGACAAAAACCGTTGTTACCACGGGCCATGTGTTATCGCCGAAGGCGTGGCTTACCTGGGGTGAGTGGGTGGACAAACTTTCTGCCAAGAACAAGGCAGCTTTCCTCAAAGCTGCTAAAGAAGCATCGGCCTACTATGGGAAGATTCTGCAGGCGGAAGAAGAAACCATAAAAGGCAAGTTCCTGGATAAAGGCGTCCGTTTTGTGGAGCCTGGGGTTTCCTGGCAAGAGTTGCGAAAGATGGTGGAACCCCTGAAAAAACAGTTGCCGAACATATGGATATGGGCTGAAAAACTGCAACAAACCTGAGATGAGTTCAGCGCATGATGGCTTGGCTTAGAAATTTCCTGGCAGCAACAGAGCGGGCCCTTTTAACCTCCGCTGTTTTGCTGCTGGGAATAAATCTGATCGCTGTGTCGACGCAGATTATCATGCGCTACATTGTCAACAATCCCACATCTTGGTCCGATCCAGTGGCGTCCGATTCTCTCGCCTGGATGACGTTCCTTGGAGCAACCGCCGCCATTCGAAGTGATCAGAATTTACGCATTCGATTCATACGGGATAAATTCCCTATGCCTATCCGCCGGGTGGTGGACATAGTCTGCCACCTGGTCACCCTGGGATTCTCCCTGGCCCTGCTAAACTCGGGCGTGCATCTTATGGTGGCCACGAAGGGCACGCAGGTGGCGGGAATTCCCCTGCCTCTCAGCTTCGCCGATTTATATTCAGTCACCGTGGTATCAGCAGCCATCATGGCGCTCTTCACTCTGGAACAAGTGGCCTCCATCACCATGGATTGGAAAAGATGACGGGACTGATCATCCTGGCGATTTTCATATTTCTCACCTTGATGAGCCTCCCAGTGGCCATTGCACTGGGTGTCGCGGGGGCCATAGGCTTGGTGCTCCTGGATATCAGCAGTCCCATCATCATTGCGCAACACATGTACGGAGGCCTGCGCCATTTTCCCCTGGCAGCCATTCCCCTGTTCCTCCTTATGGCCAATCTCATGGAGGCAGGAGGCATCAGCAAGTCCCTGGTCAGATTCGCCAATTCCCTTGTGGGCCGCGTCCGAGGATCCCTGGCCATAGGCAATGTGGTGGCATCCACGTTTTTCGCGGGCATATCCGGCTCCAGCCTCGCCGATGTCACGGCTGTGGGATCCATCATGATCCCTTCAATGATACGCCAGGGCTATAAACCCGCATTCGCCGGAGCGGTGACAGCAGCCGCCAACATCGTGGGCCCCATCATTCCGCCCAGCATCCTCATGATCCTGTATGGCTTTGCAGCAGATCAATCGGTGATCAAGCTCTTTCTGGGAGGGGTGGTGCCCGGCCTGTCCCTTTCGCTCTGCTTCGGGTTCCTGGCATTCTGGATTTCCCATCGAAGAAGATACGGAGTCCAGTCCAAAGGATTTCACCTGAGGGAAGCATTTGAGACGTTTTTCTATTCCTTGCCGGCATTGATCATTCCCGTAATCATCGTGGTTGGGATCGTGGGTGGAGTCTTCACTGTTACGGAATCAGCGGGAGCAGGGGCGGTGTATGCACTTCTCTACAATGTCGTCTTGATATCCCTCAAGAAAGAGGCGCGTCTTTCGGGGATATTCCACGCCATACGAAAGACAATGCTGGACACGGTTGTGGTGTTGATCCTCCTGGGAGCTTCTCAGTTGCTGGGCTGGGTCCTTACGGTAAGCCAGCTTCCCCAGAAAGTCGTTGGTTTCATGGGTGACTACGGCCGGGTGGAAACCCTCCTGATGGTCAATCTCATCCTGCTCATCTCGGGGATGATTCTGGAACCCGCAGCGTCAGTTTTGCTGCTGACACCGCTACTGATACCGGTCATGCAGAATCTCGGGGTGGACCTGGTCCACTTTGGAATTATCATGGTTGTGAACTTGCAGATTGGAGTGCTGACGCCCCCTGTTGCCGGAGCTGCTTTTGTCACTTCCCGCATCGCCAAAATTACTTTTGAGGAGCAGATACGAGCCCTGCTTCCCTGGATCGGACTGGGCCTTATCATATTGATACTTGTCACATACGTGCCCCAGTTCAGCATGTGGCTTCCAAATAAAATAGTCGGGAACTGAGTTTAAAGTGCGCATCTTATCCCTCCTATCCAATGCCCGTCTTTTGCCCAAGACTCATTTCAACCTTACTGTGGCGTTGACACTGCTATGAATTATGCCACCAGAGGTAATATATGATTGGCAAAAGACCCGAAAATGAATTTTGCCCAAAAGCATCGAGCTTACAAACAAAGAATGCTCTGCCTTGAAGAAGATCACTCCCATGGGTACTAATTTACTAAAAATATTAGAAAATCTATACTTTAAGCACACACCCAGAGGAGTACGAAAATTCGTTCATTCTTTTGTAATTCGTCTGCATTTATTCATTCTCAGGATCTCTTTGATAAATTCCGACATCTATCAGCCGATTATCCTTTTATAAAGAAAATCCGAACTCCGACAATCCTGATCTCACCGTACGCGTCGCCAAAGAGAACTAAATCTGGCCTTTATTCCTGGATCGATGGTATACAACAGAACCGGATGCAGTCGTCCAGAGGGGATCTTTCATCTCGGAAGTCCGTTCCATTGATAGATCCAGAGTACATGCAACCTTGATCGAGGCGGATCAGTGTTTTTCTCGCCTTCTCTCAAAACGGGTGCCGCAGAAACGCTGGTTATTGACCCGAGGATCGGGGGGGAAAGAGCGCCAGCAATCGACGCATCGGGTCATGAGGCTCATGGCTTCCTCCTGAGAGGAACCATAGACCTGTAGTCAGTCGGAGGAAAAACAAGAACCAGAACCAAAGGAAAAGCGGAAGAAAAAGAACAAAAAGAATTGTGTCTAAAAAAGTAGGGAAGAAAAGCCAGGTGGACTACTTTACACCGCTGATGGTGGAGTACCTTCTCACCGTTAAAAATGGCTCGCTTTTTGGCCGGTGGTAATAGTGTCGTTCTTGATGGCCTCAACCGCCACTTTCGCCTTGAATGTGGCATCAAAACTCTTCCGCCTACTGATCATCTGTACCCCCTTGTTACTGTTAAGGGTATGGGTTTTACACCTAAATCACTTTCCAGTTATTGGGATACATTATAGCGAATCATTATGAGTGGGACGGGACTTGTCCTTGTTTTAACCAGCAACAAGGCTTTTTCTGATCCAGCCTTTATCGAGAAGCTTCGCGTAAAAGGGATCGATAAATTCATCGTTTTCGAGGTCCCTGAATAACTATGCGCCTCGGTATGGTAATAAATATAAAATGACTATTAACTTCCCTCAGCTAATACTGTATATTGTAGCTATCAATTTATG
>CAZTAS010000187.1:0-12906 GCA_964611635.1 uncultured Thermodesulfobacteriota bacterium | reverse complement strand
ACACCGGCCTTTCACGCCGGCAACACCGGTTCAAATCCGGTTGGGGACGCCATATGGAATGTCGAAAGCCCTAAGTGTTTGATATTAGGGCTTTTGTTTTTTGCATTTTTGTCAGTTTTTTGGGATTCATGCCAGGCGGGGACGCCGATATTGTCATTTTTCGGTTTTCAGGTGGTTTTCTATCCGGCGGGCTATTTTAATTTGGTATAGTGTCTTGAATGCTTCCCTGACTCCTTTGTGGTTGTCTATGTTTAGGTCTTTTTTTTGAGTTTTCTCAGCCTTCCTGTTTTTGGGTTCCTGATTACATGTTTGATAACGTAGCTTTTCATAGACCTTACCCTCCTTCCGTGACTCAAGAATTAGAGCTTTCAATTTTCGGCCCCGCCTCGGCGTTCCTACCAAATCTTACAATTTCATTCTATCTGAACAGGCATTTCTGTCACTTATGTCTATTTCTTGCTACTACCTCTCCGAAGGAGGGTATCGCAATTATTCGGTCTCAAGGAATTATTGATATCTCTGCCGACAGGATTAGGCTGAGGACTTGATTGGACGATCGAATAATTCCATATTGTCGTTTGGCTCTTATCTGGAATTCACCGCTATTCCATATACCGTGGCTGTATCTGTAATTCCCAATAACGACATATATCAAAATGTAGTGTCAACCCGCACTATTTCAGAAATTGATTAGATAGTGAGATCAATCCTTGGCTAAAAACAGTTCATTAGTTTGTGGGTTCGAGTGGATGACCGCATCTTCAACTTCTTAGAGATGGATTCGGTACCTTAAGTTTGGATGTCATTTGGCGCTCACTGATAGGATATTTGTTGACCGTTCACAATCTTCACCATCCGTATCGATCCTGCAATTCTGAGACCCCCAATCTATTGAAGGATACTAAAAGAATCCTTGAAACCCTGCCAAGTCGCAGATCATATCGGTAACCTTCACTCCGATCCGCAGCGCAAAGCTCATGGTAACTCACCCAGACCATACCCCCCTGCAAGATGGGGTATGTGATTCCCAAATGCAGAGAACGTCCTGATATTTGCATCGGTACGGATTCATTCCATACGCCCGATTGGCTCACGGAATTTGTGACAACAAATTTTGCTGAGCGAGGTTTTTCCGTAGGGATAAATCGTCCATTTAGTGGAGCATTGGTTCCTATAGAATATTATAAAAAACAGACAGCAGTATTGGGAATCATACTCGAGATCAATAGAGGGCTGTACAAGGACGAGAAGACGAGCAATCGATTATCCGAATTTGGCAGTGTGAAGCAAGTAGTGTGTAGCGAAGTATCTGAATTACCCCTGAAATTCTGCGGAAGATGCCCAACAAATGGGTGAGGACTGACCAAAAATGCCGCGCGGGTTTTTCCTTGATTGTAAGTGTGTCGTGTTTGTAGTTTCTTGAAAGTTCTACCATTGCTGTCGGCTTTTTTGGCAGTTTATCCATGTGGTATTTATTGGCCATATGAGGCTTGACCCTCCTTACGACAACACCCCATACCTAACTTCTTCATTCGCGTATAGAGTGTTGTCCGCTTCATTCCCAATAGTTCTGTTGCGCCTCCAGTGCCGCTCATCTTGCCGTTGGTTCTTTTTATTACGTAAGTAATATACTGTCGTTGAAGTTCATCCATCGTAGGCATTTCGGATATCAGGTTATCAAGCATGTCAGATGCCGCAGAAGTCCTTCTGGGCCCTTGGAAAACCATAAGCTTGAGATCTTCAACATCTCCTAAAATCACGGCCCGCTCAATGACATTTTGTAGTTCCCTCACATTGCCGGGCCATTGGTACGTTTTCAGGACTGACTGGATTTCCGATGTAAGTTCAGGACGGGGTTGTTTATATTTTTTTGATAATCTACCAAGAAAATGCTTTGCCAAAATGATAATGTCATTGCCGCGCTTACGCAATGGCGGAATGATTAGGGGCACAACGTTAAGACGGTAATAGAGATCTTCTCTGAAGTCGCCCTTTTCCACTTCCTTTACCAAATCACGGTTTGTGGCAGCGACGAGTCGGAAATCAGAATTAATATTCTTAACTCCACCCAACCTATAAAACGTTTTTCCCTCCAATGTCCGCAAGAGTTTTGCCTGTAAAGACAAAGAGATTTCTCCAATTTCATCAATGAAAAGCGTACCTTTATTGGATAATTCTATGCGCCCCAGCTTCTGGTGTGTCGCACCGGTGAATGCTCCTTTTTCGTGGCCGAATAATTCGCTCTCAACAAGCGTTTCAGGTATGCTTGATAGGTCAACTGCCACAAAGGGCCCCATCTTGCGAGAGCTCATACGATGCAGTCTTCTCGACAGAAGCTCTTTACCAACGCCCGTTTCCCCAAGGAGGAGCACAGGAACATCGGATTTAGCAGCTTTGTCTGCTCGGATGAGCAACTCTCGCATAACCAGGCTTTGGCCTAAGATTTCCTTTTCGTCGGTTTCCTCCTTGTTCGTAGTTTCCCTAAGGGCCGCGAGAGTTTTCTCTTCCATCTGTCTGCAGTATTGCTGAATACGCATGACATAGATCCCTAGGCTCTGCCCAATCCGTTTGATGGTGCTGTTAGAAAATTCGAATGTACCCTCACTATAAATGTTCTCATGATACAGTACACCACGTACTTGGCCGTCAATTTCAAACGGAATGCACAGAATGGCGGTAGTCTGGTGTTCCGGTTTTGCGTAACCAGAGGATGGTCGTTTAACATTAAATGACTGGTTGTTTTTGTAGGCTCTAAGCACATAAGTCATGTTGGTCCTGAACTCTTCATCTCGCACTTCTTTCGGAGCCATATTGTATGTTGTTCCTAATATGAGTTTTGACTTGGGTTCATCGCCCTCTGCCAGGAATATCGCGCCGCGCTCGGCCTCGAAAAATCGGCTTGTAACCGCGAGAAGGCGAAAAAACAATTCATCCAAATCAGCACTTGGAACTAAGTCATCCAACATCTCCAAATATCGTTCTAGCACGTCGTCACCTTCTCCCAGGCCTTTGGCGGTGTAATTGCGGCCGTATATTAGAGACCTTAGTTCTTTTGGAAAAGACTCAAGTCCGTAAATCGATAACCCCTCCCAAGCCTGCAAAGCCCGTTCGATGGCTTCTTCTCGATGACCCTGGTGAAGCCTGAGCTTTGCCAACTCCGCTCTGGTTTTTGCCAAATCTACGGGGGTCCCTGCACATTCAAGGTCAGCCTCGCTTTTTTTGAGCAGTTGTTCAATTTTACCCAAGTCCTCTCCGCTAATTTCAGCCTCAGCCTGTTTGGCGAGGATGCGGAATGCTGTCCCACGAAGATGAATATTAATTCCCTTGAGAGCGATTTCCATTTCCTTTTGAAAATCATAAGCGGGAAGCGGTCTATATCCTCTCTCATGGTACTCAAAAAGCAATTCAAGAACCCATGGAAGGGCATAAGGTGGCTTTTTCAAACCCAACTTTGATGATTCAATTAAACACTTCTTAAACATGTCATAAGATTTTTTAGGCCGTCCTTCGAGGGAGTAGTAGTAAGCTAGAGCCCTTAGGGCCCAGGCAAGAGCATAGGCATTACTGTGCGTTAGAGCCTCTTTCTGGGCTTCCTGAAGGTGCGCGAAAGCTTTCGGCCTTTTCCCCGCCATTAGCAAGACGTTTCCTAAGTGCGCTCTGTACCATGTTGCAAACAGATCATCCGACTTCAGCAGGGCGCGTCGCCAGCTGGAATCCATCACCCCGATAGCACGACTAAACTGGGCCGAAAAAGCAGCGCTGCTTCCCAAAATAATGGGGATCATACGGTTGAACAATCGGCCGTCGCGACAGGTATCAGCCGAGGACATGGCTCGATCAAAATGTTCCAAAGCCTGGTTGGGGCTCCCGTGAATAAAATGGAAGATTCCAAGAAATTCAGCTGACTGCATTCTAATATCATCATCACCCAGTTCTTTCACGGCGGTCAGGCCTGAATTGAAAAAACTCACTGCATCGCCAGATTTGTTAAGGAGGTTATAAATTCGGCCCAGATGTAAGTTTAACAATGCCAAATGTCGTTCATCCCCGAGTCGTCGAGAAACATCCCGTGCTTGATGCAGAACTTGCAGAACTTCTTCTTTCCTTTTTCTAACATTTACACATAGATCCGACAGACTCAATGAAACAGAGAGGAACAGTCTGTCGCATTCTGGATCTCCCATGAATTTAGCAGCATAAGAAGCTGCCTTGAAATTGTATTCAACTGCAGCTTCAAGGTTCCCATTTTTGATCAGCCTCCCAGCACACTCAAAAGCAACAAATGCAGCTTGCTTGACTTCACTATCACTTTTGACAATATCAATCTGTGAATCCAAGTCCATTTGATTTTTTAGATCTCCGTTACGGACATGGCGAAACATCTTGTCTATCCTCCTTGCATTTGTATAGCTCTTCAGGCCTATTATGGATTATCGGAATTCATTCTTTGACCTTGGCTTCGTTTGCCCACTGCGAAGCGAATTAAACCACTCCATATCACATCCAGCAGGTGGTTGCAATAGAATTGTCGTCATAGAGACAGCAATGGTCGTAATGCAGACATGTAGGCGTTAAGTGAATTGCATGAAGGTTTGTTTTCAATAACAGTATCAGTATGTTATAAACATTATTGTGATTGGTACACTTTGTGCTGAAAAATATAGAAAGCAAAACCCGTCATGGTTTCGCATCGGGTTGAAACGAAAATTTGATCCATTAATAGTAAGGAACGTATCATGAAGACAAAGGAAATCAACAACGTTATCGTTGTGATGACCGATACGCTTCAATACGATTACCTGGGCTGTTACGGCAACAACTGGATCCAAACGCCGAATTACGACAGGTTTGCCTTGCAGGGCGCTCTATTTGAAAATTGCTATGCTGACGCCCTTCCCACCGTTCCTTGCCGGCGCTCAATGCTTACAGGGAGATATACCCTGCCGTTCGTCGGTTGGGGACCGCTCCGACCGGAAGACACCACCATCTCGGACATTCTCTGGGGGACCGGTGTTCAAACAGCTCTGGTATTCGATACCGCACCCATGCGGTTGCCTAAGTATGGATTCAGCCGAGGTTTTGATTACGTAAAATTTTCCCACGGACAAGAGTTGGATACCTAGTATTTTGAGAACGATCAACTCGTCGGCCTTAATCCCGACGATTTCTTTGAAGAGCGCAGTGAAAAGGGGATCGATCTCACCATCCTAACATCTATGAAAAGCGAGATGGAGTCCCTTCTGAAACACCGACAACACTGGCGAAGCGACGAAGACTGCCAGGTTGCCACAGTAATGAAAGACAGCATGAAATATTTGGAAGAACATGTGGACCGAACCAAACCTTTTTTCCTCTGGGTGGATTCCTTTGATCCCCATGAACCCTGGGATCCCCCTTCCGTTTGGGAAACCGACACGGACTACCTCTACGATCCAGGCTACAAAGGGAAAGATCAAATCCATCCTATCCCCGGCCCCACAAAAGACCGGTTTACTGAAAAAGAACTCCGTCACATCCGCATGTTATATGCAGAGAAAGTTACACTTGTTGATAAATGGGTGGGAAAACTGCTAGATAAGATTCGAGCCCTGGGCTTCTGGGACAATACTCTCATCATTCTCACGTCAGATCATGGGCAACCCCTTGGCAACGGTAAACATGGTCATGGTCTTTTGCGCAAGTCCAGGCCGTGGCCTTATGAAGAAATGGCGCATGTCCCTTGTCTTGTTCGGGCGCCGGGTATCGGAGCGGGGAAGCGCGTTAAATCCTTTATCCAATCCTGCGACATGGGTCCAACCGTTCTGGATTGGCTCGGCTTTCTTGAAAAAAGCACGGAAGGGCGCGAAGGTTTTAAACTGAAAAGCACGCTGTCCGCCAAGGATATGACCGGAAAAAGCATCTTGCCCCTTGTGGCCTCTGAGAAGGATAAGCTTCGGGATTTTGCCATTACGGGCTACTACGGTTTTTCCTGGAGCATTGTCACCGACGACTACAGTTATGTCCATTGGTTGCCGAACAAGTGCGAAAACACGGAAGAGGCCATCAAAAAAATATACGATAATTTCGGCATGGAGGCCGGAGAAGCAACAAAAGATTTGCAGAGTGCAGATATGTGGACCTGTACGCCCCACGGCGAAGCAGAAATCCCCCATGAGGACGAGCTATATGATCGGCGTGAGGATCCGTTTCAGTTGGAAAACATCATCGAAAAAAATCCGGAGGAAGCTAGGACGCTTTTGAGGAAGCTGAAGTTGTTCATCGGCGAATTGCGCACCTTATAGCATCGAACCTTTAATGAGTTTGTCACCATAGAGACTTTTTCTAACGCAATGCCAAAGATCAGACGGTATATGAGATGCTTAGAATCATGATTTACAAGGCAGTATCAAGACTTTAGCGATTGGCACATTTATGCCGAAAACTATTAACGAGTAGAAAGTAAAGCCTTCCATGGCTCGGCATCAAGGTCGACCCGAAGATTTAACCCCTTTAGCGAAAGGAGAAGCCTCATGAAAATCACAAAAGCGTTTTTAACCTTTAGCGCCATCTTGGCCCTCGTTCTTTTAACAGGCCCAAGATCTGCACCGGCTGAAGAAGCGATCGAGATTAAAGCCGCTACATGGCATCCGGTCACCCACCGGCTCACCGATGACGCCTTTAAGTTGTATGGGCAAGAAATTAGCAAACGATCTAATGGCAAAGTAAATTTTACGTGGCTTTTGGGTGGGTCTTTAGTCAATCCTTTCAATGCCTATGACGGCCTTAAGAGTGGTATCTGCGATTGGACCTATATTGTACCCGGGTTCAAGCCAAACGAGTTCCTCATCACCAGTGCGGCAAATCTCCCCTTTATGGCAGACAATGCCTCACACGCCGCGGCCATCTTGTGGAGAATGTACCATGAGATACCAGAAATGAAAAAAGAGTATAAAAAGTTTCACCCACTGGCATTCTTCTCCACTGCAGTGGCCAATTTGCATACGAAAGAGAAGGCTCCCCGGACATTGGATGATATGAAGGGTTTAAAAATCGGGACACCCGGCCCGACACAGATTATGGTCATCAAAGCTCTGGGCGGATCGGCACAGCAAATTAAACCCGGTGACATGTATCTGGCCCTGCAGCGAGGAATGATCCAAGGCACGTTATTTCCGGATGCGCCTTTGCGATCTTATAAACTAACTGAACTCATCGGCCATCATACCATGATGAATATAGGCGTGGACTCCTTTGCCGTGGGCATGAACCGTGAGAAATGGAAAACCTTGCCTCCCGAGACAAAGAAGATCTTTGAAGATATTGGCGAATCCGCCAGCGCTCTGTTTGGCGCCACACTGACTAATGAGGCAGAATGGGTCAATGAAGAACTTAAGGAGAGAGGGGATGAGTATTATTATCTTCCTGAAGACGAAAAGGCAAAGTGGAAAGCCAGGATGCAGCCGTTGTATAAGGCATGGGTAGAAAAAGTGAACAAAAGAGGACTCGACGGAACAGCGTTATTAGCCAAGATACAGGCCATCGCTGATGAAACCCGTAAAACTCCGTATCAACCCGACGATTGGTGGGGCCGTGCAGGAAGAAAATAAAAATGAGTATCATTCTTTGAAAACCCTGGTGTAGGGCTCAGAAATACAAATTGTCTTCAAGTTGCGGCAGAATAATTATAATGGAGATAGTGGCGAATGTGCGCGTTACCCCAGGGGGATCGATCCTGTACCAGGAAGGTATTCGATGAAACGGGCTAAGATTTTAGAGGTTATTGGTCGTCGGTTATCTATAGTGATTTTCCCGATCAATAAGTTCTTTGTGATCATATCGGCGCTAATTACTTTTATCATGGCAGGCCTGATCGGCGTCGATGTTTTTCTGAGATTCTTATTTAACAGACCCATCGCAGGCTCATTAGAACTTGAACAGTACATGCTTGCCACTGTTGTCTTCCTATCACTCGGATACGCCATGATGGAAGACCAGCATGTAAGTATCGACCTGATCTCATCACGGTATTCGGACAATGGTAAACTGGTTTCCAAAAGCATCTTCGCCTTACTTAGCGTTTATCTGTTTTCCATTGTATGCTGGCAAAACCTTAGGCGCGCATTTGAGGCAATTGAAGAAGAGGAAATCGGAATAGTGACCGGTATACCGATTGCGCCCTTTCTGTTTATCGCCGTACTGGGCTCTGCTCTTATAGCCTTGGTTCTGATTATCAATATCCTGAATTACCTGGCCGAACTGATCAATCATCCCCGCCCCTGGTTATGGATACTGTTGATCATTGTCCTAAGTACGGTAGTGATGACCTTACCCTTTCTGCTAAAAACTCTCTCCATTAATCTGCCCATTTCCGTTGCCGGGCTGGTCGGCATAGCCCTGCTTCTCGTTGTCATGCTCTTGGGTATGCCGATTGCCTTTGTCCTCGGTCTAGTGGGCTTTTTAGGAATATGGTATTTGAAGGGAGGTCATACGGCCCTGAATATCGTAAAAATGGCGGTTTTCGATAGCGTGTCTGACTACTTCTTCTGTGTTATTCCCTTTTTTGTCCTTATGGGCTTTATATGCTTTCGGGCGGGCTTGAGCAAAACCCTTTACCAGGTTGGCCATAAACTGTTTGGACAAATGCCGGGGGGGCTCGCCACCGGTACGATTTTCGGATGTGCCGGTTTCGCTGCCATCTGCGGTGACAGCCTGGCAACGGCTGGTACCATGGGGTCGGTGGCCATACCGGAGATGAAAAAATACAGATATCAAGACGCGTTGGCCACCGCCAGTGTGGCCGCCGGTGGCACCTTAGGCATTCTCATCCCACCCAGCGTTGGATTTATTATTTATGGGCTCATTGCAGAACAATCCATTGGAAAGCTCTTTATGGCTGGCATCATCCCCGGCTTGCTTTTGGCTTTGGTATTTTCATTCATTATCTTTATTCGCTGCAAATTGAATCCGACCTTGGGGCCGGCCGGCCCCAAGGTCTCGTTTTCAGCGAAGTTGAAAGCCATCGGAGCGGTCTGGCCAATGCTCATCCTCTTTATAGTCGTTATCGGTGGAATTTATATGGGTTTCTTTACCCCTACCGAAGGGGGCGGCGTGGGAACCCTTGGCGCACTCGCCATTGGACTCCTCAGCCGATCCCTTTCTCGAAAGGACTTGTATAAAGCCTGTCTTGAGGCCATGAGCCTTACCGCCATGATCTTCGGCATCATCATTGGTGTAACCATTTTGGGATATTTCATCGTTATTACCGAAATTCCCCTGAAATTGGCTGACTTTATTGTATCTCTGCCCGTATCACGCTACGTAATTTTCGCGCTCATACTGTTTCTCTATGTAATTCTTGGAATGGTTATAAACATCATACCAATGATTATGCTCACGCTGCCGATCCTTTTCCCAACGATAATGTCACTGGGGTTTGATCCCATATGGTACGGCGTTATCATGGTGATGATGATGGAGATGGGCCAAATCACACCGCCGGTTGGAATAAATGTATTTGTGATCTCGGGAGTGGCTAAGAATGTGCCAATGACAACCATTTTTAAGGGCATAGTCCCCTTCGTGATAGGGATGATTTTGGTAATTTTAATCCTAACACTTTTTCCGGACATTGCCCTTTTTATCCCCAATTCCATGGAGACATTAGCTCCGATTGGGTGAGCTCCTTCAGCACATATCCCTAGAAAACAGAGGACTGGAAGCTCAGGTGAATGAAGTTTGGATAATTGCTAATTGATGGACGAACAGAATGAAACATTGTTTTCAGGGAGAATCAGCGAATCCTTGCAGCTTGCTTTAAGAGATCAAATTTACTTTAGGCTATAAGAGAATGGGGAGGAGAAGAATATGGGAAAAAAGGAAATCAAGAACGTTATTGTGGTGATGGCCGACACGCTGCAGTACAATTATTTGGGATGTTACGGTAACGACTGGATCCGTACACCTAATTATGACAGATTTGCGACGCAGGCTACCCTATTCGAGAACTGCTATGCAGACGCACTTCCCACCGTTCCTTGCCGGCGCTCAATGTTTACGGGGCGCTATACGCTGCCCTTCGTTGGTTGGGCTCCTCTACACCTTGAAGACACAACTATCACAGACATCCTTTGGGGGACAGGCGTTCAAACAGCTCTGGTTTTTGACACTGCACCTATGCGGTTGCCCAAGTATGGATTCAGCCGAGGTTTTGATTACGTGAAATTCTTCCACGGGCAAGAGTTGGATACTCAGTATTTTGAGAATGATCAACTCTACGGTATCAATCCTGACGATTACTTTGAAGATCGCAGTAAGAAGGGAATAGACCCCGCTATTGTTGAATCGTTGAAACACGAGTTGGAATCTACCCTTAAACACCGTCAGCACTGGCGAAGTGAGGAAGACAGCCAAGTCGCCACGGTCATGAAGGGGAGTATAAAATACCTGGAGGAAGAAGTGGACCGAACCAAACCATTTTTCCTATGGATCGATTCCTTTGATCCCCACGAACCCTGGGATCCCCCTTCCGTTTGGGAACCGGACAGGGATTACCTTTACGATCCAGGCTACAAGGGGAAAGACCAAATAGTCCCCATCCCTGGACTTATTGAAGATCGATTTACCGAAGAAGAGCTTCACCACATCCGCATGTTGTATGCCGAAAAGGTTACCCTCGTAGACAAATGGGTTGGAAAATTGCTGGACAAGATTCGAGAACTGGGTTTTTGGGACAATTCGCTCATCATACTCACATCGGATCACGGACAGCCCCTGGGTAATGGTAAAGACGGCCACGGGCTTATGCGCAAGTTCAGACCATGGCCTTATGAAGAAATGACACATGTCCCCTGTCTTGTTAGGGTGCCGTGTACAAGTGAGGGGAGGCGGATCAACTCCCTCATCCAATCCTGTGATATCGGTCCAACCGTTCTGGATTGGCTCGGCTTTCTTGAAAAAAGTACGGAAGGACGCGAAGGTTTTAAACTGAAAAGCACGTTGTCTTCAGAGGATATGACCGGTAAAAGCATTTTACCCCTTGTCTCTGGTGAGATTGACAAAATTCGTGATCTCGCTATTTCCGGGTTTTACGGTTTTTCTTGGACTATCATCACCGACGATTACAGTTACGTTCACTGGCTCCCTAACGAGTGCGAAAGTACGGAAGAAGCCATCAAAAAGGTGTATGACAGCGGCGGCATGGAGGCCGGAGAAGCGACCAAAGATCTTCAGAACGAGGATATGTGGACTTGTACGCCCAACAGTGAGGTCGTCATTCCAGAAAAGGACGAGATGTATGATCGGCGTGAGGATCCGTTTCAGTTGGAAAACATCATCGAAAAGAAACCGGAAGAAGCCAGGGAGCTTCTTAGGAAGTTGAGATTGTTCATCGGCGAATTGCGCACTTTATGACGTTGTTGGCGAGTTGCGATTCCCTAGGGCTCTGTTTTAAAAAGCCTCGATCTGCGGGTATCGTCGTCTTAGGAATTGCCTTTTCGCGCAGCTAAATAGATGCCCCGGGAGGTTTTCATGGAAGTTAATAATCTTACCGATAAAAATTATGAGGAGATAATCGCAGCAACGCAGAGCGGTCTCATCCTGTTTCATAAGAAATTATGTCCACACTGCCTTAACATGAAAAGAGTTATTGAGAAATTCATTGCTGCAAAAGGCGAAGCGGTTTCGGTGATGTATATGAATAGCGAAGAAAATCCAGAAGGCATGCAATCACTGGATGTTGAAAGGGTGCCCACCCTTAAAATTATTAAGAACGGGAAGGTGGTTTTAACAAAATCAGGTCTGATGAACCCCAGAGAGTTGGCAGTTTCTTTTCAAGAGGCTTAGTTCGGGATACGTCTTGAGGGAACTCAACATGGTCGGGCAAATTACCTAAGGGGACTGCCGCCGAAAGGAAATGCTTTTAAAGCCGAAAAAAAAGTTTGACATGCTTATCCTGGGCGGCGGACCAGCAGGGATGACCGCCGCCATCTTTGCCGCAAGGGCGAATATGAAGATCGCCGTCATAGAATCCAATATCTGTGGCGGGCTTGTGAATTCTACCCATGCCGTAGAAAACTTTCCATCCTATGAATCTATTAACGGCATGGAATTGATGCAGAGGATCGCTGAACAGGTCCAAGCCCTCGGCGTTACGGTGGAAGAAGTTGCAGAGGTGACATTACTTCATCTCAGGGAGGCATCAAAAAAGATAGAAACCGAAGAGTGCTTATATCAGTCTTCCGTGGTAATTCTGGCCACCGGGCGCAGGCCCGTGGCCCTCGAATTAGAAACCGGTAGTTGCGACCAGATTCACTACTGTTCCGTGTGTGATGGTCCCACATACAAAGATAAACGGGTTCTTGTGGTGGGTGGTGGCAACAGTGGGTTTGACGAGGCATTGTATCTCCTCTCCCTAGGGGTAAAAGAAATTCGGCTCATCGAAAAAATGGATCGATTCTTTGTGGCTGAAGCGGCCCGGCGAAAACTTCTTTCTCACCGGAATGTCACTGCGACCTTTTCAACCGAAGTGGTAGAGCTTGTGGGAGACGACAGACTGAGGGGCGTGCGCTTGAAGAACAATTCCAGCGGTCGGATGGAAACCGTCAATGTGGACGGGATTTTCGTCTTTATGGGACAAATACCGAACACCAGCTTATTTAATGACGTTATTGCGCTGGATGAACAGGGATATATTATAACCGACGAAAGCATGGCAACCAACATGGACGGGGTTTATGCGGCTGGGGATGTTCGTCAAAAACAAGACCGGTATATCACAACAGCCATGGCCGACGGAACCATCGCCGCTTTGAGTGCGGAGCATTACCTTAGAAAATGAGCCATGGATGCGTGCTTTTTCACCTTAAGATAATTAACCCGGATTTCGCAAGTGTGAGAACAAAAAAAGTTTACCAAAGTACGTTTTAAGTG
>CAZTAS010000186.1:0-13026 GCA_964611635.1 uncultured Thermodesulfobacteriota bacterium | reverse complement strand
CCTTTCAAATTGGCTTTGGGATGGATTGTAGGCGAAACACTTATGAATTTCAATTGCCTTTTTGGTTCCGGCTCGTCCGGGTTAGGTCAATAGGAGAGAAATACAATGGCCGACCGGACAGCATAGATGCCCGGCCGGCATAGCTTTATTATTTGAGCTCGTTGATCAGGGACTCCACGTCCGCATTCAGATCCTTCATGAACTGACCGAACTCTTTGTGATCCATCCAGGCCAGCGTCAAACCGACCTTCTTTGCCCTCTCCAAGTATTCAGGCTCATGGGCGGCTTTTTTGAAGGCTTCACGCAAAATTTCTAGCCGATCTTCAGGTACACCGGCTGGCGTCGCAATACCCCGGGTGGATGAGCCGATGATTTCTTTGCCGAAAACTTCTTTAAATGTTGGTGTGTTGGGATTCATGTGATATCGCTCTTTCCATAACTGGACAAGGCACCTTTCCTTGCCCTTGTAAATGATAATATCCTGGGTATTGGTAATGGTAAAATCTGTATGTTTGCCAAGCATCGCGGCATGGGCCGGAGCCGCCCCATGATAGGCCACATAAGAGAACTTGACACCAGTTGCCTTTTCTATTTTGACCATGGCTAACTGGTCGTCGGACAGTGGACCGTCAGCCCCGCAAACAACCTTGCCAGGGTTCTTGCGAGCGTATTCGATGAGATCCTGGATGGTCTTGAAACGATCGTCATCGATGCGCACCATGACTGTATTGGGATCTATAATGTTGCACCCGATGGGAATAAAGCTCTTGACTGGATGGTAGAGGACGCCTTCCCGGGCTGCGGCTACCATGTTTACAGCCGGCATGTTGATAAAGCCGATGGTGTAACCATCCGGCTTGCTCCGCGCCAGCTTGGTCCATCCCACTTGGCCGCCCGCTCCGGGTAAATCCATAACCACGATGGGCTGCCCCAGGTACCTCTCCAGAAAAGGCCCCATGGTCCTGGCCGCCACGTCCGTGCTGCCGCCGGCCTTGTAAGAAACAGTGATCGTGATCGGCTTGTCGGGAAATGCCGAAGCCGGTCCCGAAAAGATTCCCCATGCCATGAATAATGCACAGGCAATTGTAACAATAATTTTTCCTTTTTTCATGATAACCCTCCTTTAATAATAAATAATTGGAGAAATAGGGCTTACATCAGAGCTTTTACTCCATCATCCCCTATCCAAAAACACCTGAAATATATTGATCATCTCCATATTTAATATTTTACCATATTACTTTTTCAGGTTCAATCAAATCAATTTAATAAAGGATCACTGCCCCTTCTTTCATCTTTAATACATGAAATCATTTGCATTACAGTGTCAATAATGGCGCCTTTTTTGTATTTCATTTTGAGCTTAATGATGGAAATCTGGCAAAATCATTATGAACAAATTATGATAAATAAGTCAACTAAATTATGGCCGCTCTGCTAAAAACCCACTTTTATGTTGCAGACCCATGGCCGGTTAATATTGATATAAGAAACTTTTTATTTGACTCGGGCTGTGTTCTCGGTCTAGAAATTTTCTAAATAAAACATATCCTGCCTGTGCCGCATGGAAAAGAATGACAATGCCGCTGATTATGGGAAATAGTATTCCATCTTATGCTTTTTTTCATTGATCTTTGCATTCAAATCTGATGAAATCGCCTTCGAGCGATGTTTCGACCCGGTCCAGATGGGCAAATAGCGATGCCGTGCACTGAAGTTGATTGACAGATAACCCATCTTTATGTAAGTTCAATCCTGGTGATAGTAATTTGTGGATTAAAATCTTCATCAATGGAGGAGATATGGGCAAGGAAGACATTGAGTATAACAGCAGGATCGTTGAAACACTTGAGGCAATGAAGCGGATGGGCCTTTTGCTGGTTACCGCTGACTCTAAGGGTAAACCAAACGTCATGACCATCGGGTGGGGAACCCCGGGCATCATATGGAGACGTCCCATTTTCACGGTACTGGTAAGGGTCAGCCGATATACCCATCAACTACTGGAGAATTCCGGAGAGTTCACCGTCAACGTCCCGTCCCAGGACCTTCAGGCAGCGGTGGCGGACTGTGGGACTCGTTCAGGACGCGATGTGGACAAATTCGCTGCCCACAGTTTCACCTCTATTCCGGGTCGTAAAGTCAAGGTACCCATAATCGAGCAGTGTGTGGGTCATTATGAATGCCGCGTTGTATACCGGACACACATGGCCCGCTCCCTATTGGACCCGGCCCTGCATGATGATTGCTATCCAAAGGGAGATTACCATACGATTTACTTTGGTGAAATACTGGCGGCATACTGGGAAGTTTGAATTATTTTTCAACTCAACATCACTAAGAGGCGCTTTGCATTGTTCACTAGGAAGCGCATGGGGCTTGTATCATGAAAATTGTCATCATGGGAGCCGGGGCATTGGGAGGCGTAGTGGGAGCCTTCCTGGCCAGCAGCGGCGAGGACGTCACCCTTATAGGCCGTGAAACTCACGTTCGGGCCATTGAGGCCAATGGATTGCAGGTCTTCGGAGTATCCCGGACACAGGCCACTGTCAGAGCGGTTACCGAACCATCCGCCGTCAAAGAAGCGGACCTCATGCTGGTAACGGTAAAGGCAAGGGACACGGCCGCAGCTCTGGGAGCACTGGGCCATCTCAGGCCGGGATGCGTTGCATCGCTACAGAACGGGGTGGCCAAGAACGATCACCTGATTGCACATTTTGGCCGCGAGCCGGTAATCGGGGCAATGACGGGCATGGGAGCCACCGTGGATGAACCCGGTAAGATACATTACACTATGGACAATCCTTCGTTCTTTGGCGAGTTGGACGACCGCAGCAGCGGCCGGGTCGAGGAGATCGTGGCCAAGTTCAACGCAGCGGGGCTTCCGGCACAAGTCCCGAATAGCATAGCTGGCGCCGAATGGTCCAAGCTGGCCTTCTGGCTTTCCACTGCGCTGTTGTCCGCCCTGACAAGGCTGGAGATTTATAAGGTGCTGATAAATAAAGGGCTCGCTACACTTTTCGCAACTATGGTTAAGGAGGTGGGAGCCGTAGCCGAGGCCAGTGGTGTGCATCTTTCAGACTTTCCCCCTATCCTTGCCGGATCCATCTTTGAGGCTCCCATGGAAGAGGCTGCCTCGAAGCTTATGGGAGCGGGACGACAGTTCGAGAAAAAGGGTTTTACACAGGCCGTTAACTCCGTCCTGCAGGATGTTCTGGCAGGCAAGAGAACCGAGATGGACGAGACGGGCGGTGACTTGGTCCGGCGCGCCCGGGAGAAGGGCATCCCCGTCTCCGTTATCGAGATGGCTGTGACCCTACTGGGGGGAATCGATGCATACCACTGAGGTAAAGGGGCATCGCCGCGAACGGGGACTCACGAAATTCGGAGGTTAAAGAAATAATGAAAACATATTCCAATGTCATTGACGCAGACATTCTTATAATTGGGGGCGGCAGTGCAGGCGCCATGGCAGCCATCAGGGCCAAGGAGCTCGATCCTGGCCAGAGAGTGGTGGTCTTCGAGAAAGGGGATATCCTTTACTCGGGGTGCATCGCTCGTGGAATGGATGCCCTGAACATCGTGGCCGTACCGGGAATCTCTACACCGGAATTATATGTTGAGGCAAATCGCATTTCCTGCGAGGGGATTATGGATGAGCCTCCCAGCTATCGCATGGCACAGCGGAGTTGGGAAGTACTGAAGCAATTGGAGGGTTGGGGCGTGTGCTTCCCAACCGATAACAATGGAAACTACGAGGTGCTCAAGGTTCATCCCAAGGGACGGTTCGCTGTGACAATGAAGGAGCCCGAGCTAAAGGCCATACTGGCCCGCCGCCTCATGGAAATGGGCGTGCGCGTTTTCAACCGCACCATGGCGATTGATCTCCTGAAGGAAGGCGAGCGGGTCGCCGGTGCCGTGGGGTTCAACATCCGAACCGGTGAGCAGTTGGTCTGCCGAAGCCCTGCGGTGATCCTTTCGGCCGGAGGAACGGCTCGATTCGGGCTGCCAAACAATGGCTACCTGTACGGTGTGTACGACTTTCCCGGCAACACCGGCGATGGTTATTGCCTGGGCTACCGCGCCGGCGCCAAGCTCTCAGGCTTCGAGTACACCATTGTTTATTACATCATCAAGGATATCAACGCACCACTGCTTTACATAACCATGACCAGGGGTGCCCGCCTGCTGGACCCTGAAGATGTAGATCTGCCCGATGCTCATGTATCCATCAAGGGCATGCTTGAGCAGCACAGGAAAAACCGTGGGCCCCTTCGTATCCGGATGAGTCATTTGCCCGAGGAGAAGATCGCCGAGATAGAGGGGATCCTTTTCACCACAGAACGGCCCGTCATGGAGCGCTTCTTTCAGGGAAGGGGTGTCAACTTTCGCTCCGGAGACATTGAGCTGTGGCCCACTGAATGTTATCTGTGTGGTGGACATGGACTGACGGGGATTATGGTAAATGACCGTGCGGAAACCGGGGTGCCCGGCCTTTATGCTGCGGGTGACACCTCTCTGGTGGCGAGGGGGCATCTGAGCGGCGCGTTCGTTTTCGGGCAATTTGCCGCTGAAAGCGCCACCGCTTACGCACGCACGGCTGGGAGGCCGTCGGTGGATCCCGACCAGGTTCACCGGGCCATCAAGGGCCGAATCTCTTCCCTGACAGAAAATGGCAATGGCTCCGTATCCATAGAAGAGTTCGAATACAAAGTGAGGCGTCACATCAACGATTACATCACGCCCCCAAAGAACGAGTACAAGCTTAACAGGGCCTTGTGGTGGATGGAAAGGTTTGAGAACGAGTTGAAAAGCGGGTTGGTGCGCATAAAAAGCAACCATGATCTCTTCAAGGTCTTTGAAATAGAAAATATCATCCTTTCAGCTCGCCTCGCCGCTACTGCCTCCCGGGAGCGGCGTGAGACCCGCTGGGCGCCCTGGCATTTCCGGTCCGATTATCCCGAGAAGGGCGGCGATGAGTGGATCAAGCACATCGTCCTCACCATGGGACAAACCCCGCCGGACGTGAAAGTCTCTTTCCAGGAAGTGGAACACATGGCACTTCCGGAGGCATAAAGGTAATAGTTCTGGCCTAACCCTGGTTGACTCATTTTGAAATATGCCTGGCGAGTTGGCAGAAATCGAATGTTTTGAGTCCTTCAAAATCGAAAATGAATAGTGCGATTACCGCTCCGTTCATAATGGATAACAAGGAGATGACATATGACCAATTTTCTGGAAGCGCTTAGCGACAACATTCGCATTGACAAAGACAAGTGCATATTCTGTGGGGATTGTGTGGAGCGATGCGTGCTGGACAACATACGGCTTCAGCTATCACCATGCCGTCAGGCCTGTCCTCTGGGCGTTAACTGCCATGGCTACGTGCAACTCATTGCCCGTGGCGAAGGCCCCAAGGCCATGGAAGTACTGAGGGAGACGCTCCCCTTCCCCGGAATACTGGGGCGCATCTGCCCGCAGCCCTGCGAGGATATATGTCACCGCAATGTCACTGAAAATGCTCCTGTTGCCATACGGGCTCTGAAGCGCTACCTGGTCGACCGATATGGAGCCGAGGTTCCCGATCCTGAGATCCCGGGTGATAGTGGCCGCCGGGTGGCCGTGGTGGGGTCCGGGCCTGCAGGAATGATGGCAGCTTATGAGCTGCGCCGCTGCGGCCACGGTGTAACCGTTTATGAGGCCGAGGAAGAGCCCGGCGGAATGCTGCGGTGGGCACTCCCGGAGTTTCGCCTCCCCGGCGAAGTGCTGAAACAGGAGTTGGACTTGCTGCGGCGCATGGGTGTGGAGTTTTTATGCAACAAGCGGGTGGGCATGGATGTTTCCCTGGATAAGATTCGGAGTGAATATGACGCAGTTATAATATGCACCGGCGCAGGCGAGGCAGCCCGGCTGGGCATGGAGGGCGAGGATATGGATGGGATTTACTACGGTCTCCCCTTCCTCCGTGCCGTTCGCGAGGGAAAGCCGCCCCGGGTGAGTTCAAAAGTCCTGGTGGTCGGTGGAGGTAACGTAGCGGTGGACGCGGCACAGACAGCGCTCCGCCTCGGGGCTCAGGACGTCCAAATGGTCTGCCTTGAGAGCCGCGAAGAAATGCCAGTCTTTTCATGGGAACTTGCCGGGGCGCTGGGCGAAGGAGTTAAGGTGGAGTGCTCCTGGGGCCCGCTACGATTCGATAGCCGGAATGGCAAGGTGGCGGGTCTTGAGTTCCAGAGATGTGTTCGGGTATTCAATGAGAAAGGTGCTTTCGACCCGGCCTTTGATCAGTGCCAGACCATCCGCTTCGATGCTGACACGATTATCGTTGCCGTTGGCCAGAAAGCTGGCGCGCCCCTGTTGGAAGGATCTGACATGGTCAAGGGTGGCCTAGTGGTGGTGGATCCCGTTACCTACCAAATGCCCGCAGAGGGGCTCTTCGCCGCCGGCGACGCGGTTAGCGGCCCATCGTCAGTGGTGGAGGCCATGGCCCAGGGCAGGGAGGCGGCCATCTCAGTCCACCGAATGATGTCAGATGAACCCTTGCGCTATGGCCGGGCCTATGAAGGACCTTATATACGTGAATTCCCCATCGACGTTTCAGGGGCCATCCAGCGGGAGCGTGTTTCAATTCCCACCGTGGGCAGGGGTGCCCCTGGCGACTTCCGCGAGTTGGAGGCAACCCTGGATGACGAGGCAGCGCGTCGGGAGGCCGAACGCTGTTATTCATGCGGCGCACCGGAGGGGCATTACAGGACGTGCTGGTTCTGCCTGCCCTGCGAGGTTGTGTGCCCCACTGAGGCCCTATATGTGGAGGTCCCATATTTGCTTCGATAGAAGATGGAGGGCGTTAATTTTTTGAAAAGCTCAAGTGAATATCCAGGCGTTCTAAGGCGGCCGTTACTCCGGCGCAATGGATGTATCGCAGCCCGTGCATCCCCAAGCCACGCGCTGCGGCCGCATAAACCTCAATATCATCAATATAAAAGCTCTCCTTTGGTGTTGCTCCTGCGTGCATAAGAGCAATGCGGAATATTTCTTCATCAGGCTTAAGTCGGCCCACCTGGTAGGAAAGAGTCACGCCGTCGAAGAGGGAAAGGAACGGAAATCGCGTCTTCAGGAATGCGTAATGCAGCTCGTTGGTATTGGAAATGAGGTAGATCGGATAATTCTGTTTCTTGAGCGCATGTACAAGGCTGATCATGCCGGGATTTGGGTGGAAAATATTGCACCACATGTGGCTGAACTCTTCAAAAGGTATTGATGTGTCAAACAGGCGGCAGATTTTTTCGTGAAACTCCCTGGCCCCCATCTTCCCCTCGTCAAACCCATGGACTAGGCCTGATGCAAAACCTCGCTGGTAAATCTGGCTTGGGCCTATTCCCGATAACCTCGAGAGACGAACGCAGATGGTCCAGAAGTCGAAATATAACAACACCCCTCCCAGATCAAAGAACAGCCATCGGATTTTCTTCTGGAACTCGCTTCTTTCCATACTCTCTCTCCCTCATGAGCATTATGTTGCCTTTATTTGAATATATAACACCTCATAAGTCAACGTCCAATCGATACAAACATGGTATTCGGAAATGGATCATTCGCTTTTCCTTTCCTGAATACTCCAAGTATTTGCATTTTCATAGCTTTTTAGGAATAGTTCTACATTTTTAGCGCATATCCTCAGAAAATGAACCTTTACTTCTCAAATCCGTTTTGTTAAATACATATAAATATCCTGGAACCTACTCCGGGAAACTCTGTGTGCTCCTCGGGAAGAGGGGCCTATCAATCCATATTGAGGAGGAATTGAATGGACTTTCAGCTTTCAGAAAAACATCTGCTCTTGCAGCGGGCTGTTCGCGAATTTGCGGAAAACGTCGTTGCCCAGCGTGTGGCCGAGATGGAAGAGACGCAGGAATTCCCGGAAGACCTCGTTCCCGAAATGGGGAAAATAGGGTTACTGGGTCTTATAACCCCCACCCAATATGGCGGGACGAGCATGGGATTTCTGGCCCGGGTGTTGGCCCTGGAGCAGATCTCCCGTGTCTCGGCAGCCGTTGGTCTGACGCTCCAGGTCCACCATACCGGTTTAATTGCTATTCAGGACCACAGCTCAGAAGAACAAAAACAAAGGTATCTGCCCCAGCTATGCAGCGGTGAGACCCTCGGGGTATTGGGTGTTACAGAGCCCTCGGGCGGATCCGATGTCTTTGGTATGCAGTCTACTGCCAGGCTTGATGGCGACCATTATGTGCTAAATGGCCGTAAGTGCTACATAACCAACTCTCATCTGGCTAAAACCCAAGTCATCATTGTGAGAACGGGAGAAGGATCCAAGGGATTGAGTGCCTTTGTGTTGGAGATGGGGACTCCCGGGTTTCGGCCAGGCCGCAAGGAGAATAAATTAGGGCTCCGAGGTGCCAATACGGGCGAGCTTATAATGCAGGACTGCCGGGTTCCCCGCGAGAATTTGATTGCCGAAGAGGGAGCGGGCCTCCGTATCGCCCTGAAATCCATCAGCGAGGTTGGGAGGCCCGGTATGGCGGGCACATCTCTGGGGATTCTCGGCGCTTCTCTGGATGTAGCCGTCCAGTTCGCCAAGGATCGGGTGCTTTACGGCAAGCCCATCGCCAATCTCCAGGGGATTCAGTGGCTGGTGGCGGAGATTTACTCAGATCTGGAGATAGCCCGGCTTCTTTGCTACCGGGCGGGATGGCTAAGAGACGAGGGCAAGCGATGCGACGTAGAGACCACGCTGGCCAAGTCCTTCACTTGCGAGGCAGCGGTCCGCGCGGCGCGTAACGCCGTCACCGTCCAAGGAAGTTACGGGGTGATGCATGAATCCAACGCCCAGCGCTACCTGCGGGATGCTTACACCTGCGCTCCGGCGGGCGGCACCACGGATGTTGGCAAGGTCATCCTGGCTCGCCATGCGCTCTCGTAACTCGAAGAGCACTGAAAAATCATTAAATCTTTCAAATAAATCCTGCGATTATCATAAAAGATTTGCTTTGAAGGGAGTTAAGGCTTTCATTCAAGAGGAATGTCATGGCCATTGGCCATTTCTATGAGAGTGAATGCACATGAATTTTAGAATCATAATCTGCGTGAAGCCGGTTCCCGATCCCAAACACTGGGATCGCATGGCACTTGATCCTGTAACCCGCATCTTGAAGCGGGAGGGAATCCCAGTAATCATAAACCCACTGGACAAGCATGCACTGGAGATGGGTCTTCGTCTCAGGGAGGCGTGGGGCGGTCATGTGATTGTGGTAGCCATGGCGCCCCCCGAAGCTCGACCTGTGTTATTGGAGACCCTTGCGATGGGTGCTGATGAAGTATTGCTTCTGAGCGACCCCAATTTTCGAGGATCAGATACGCTGATCACTGCCCGCATCTTGGCCGCGGGCATATGTGCAGCCGGAGGAGCGGATTTTGTCCTGACAGGCCAGCAGAGCATAGATGGCAGCACCGGCCAGGTGGGCCCGCAATTGGCTCACTTTCTGGAAATGGCCAGCATCGGTCATGTGCAGGAAATTAAGCCTGTGGCGCCGGGGGTCATTCACGTGCGCAGCGGCCCAAAGGAATACCAGGCTCTCATGGAGGTAAGGGCACCTGTGCTGCTATCGGTTTTGAAAGAAGTCGGTACGCCGAGATTCATCAGCATGCTGGGAATTCTTCAGGCTGAAGGCAAGCCGATCCGGGTCCTTTCCGCACAGGATCTTGGCCTTGCGGGTACCTCTCTGGGGTTGGAAGGATCGCCCACGCAGGTGTCGGACATCTTCATGCCCGAGGTTAAGCGCCGTCGAGAAATCCTGAGGGGAGAACCGGAGGCAGTGGTTCAAGACCTCTTGCAAAAGCTTCGTGAGGCCGGGATTCGGTTGACGTGAGTTCAGTCTCAATAGGATCCTTCTCTACGAACATAGAAAGCACTACAAGTCACTCCGATGTAGATATTTGAGAATCCCGTAGCGGACAGAAGTGTCGAGAATCCTGGATACCGGTCAGGGTTTCTCCGGAAGGAATCTATTATGACCAAATCAGACTATAATGGCGTTTGGACTTTTGCAGAGCAGCGTGGGGGCGTTCTGGAACCTGTGAGCTTCGAGCTCTTAGGAGAGGGCCGATGTCTTGCCGACCAATCAGGGGCGGAGTTAGCAGCGGTGCTTCTGGGTCATCAGGTTGAGAATCTTGCACCCGTGCTCATGGCCCGGGGGGCTGACGTGGTCTACCTGGCGGACTCACCATCACTTGACTACTTCGTCTGCCACTGGTGGGCCCAGGTGATGGCAGACATGATTAAGCAGTATAGGCCGGATATATTTATCTTTGGCTCAACACCGATAGGCTCGGAGCTGGCCGCCCGTGTTGCCGCCGGTGTGGACACAGGGCTTTCGTCGCACTGCACTGCCTTGCGCCTGGATGATAACGGTGTTTTGGATCAAGTCGTCCCCGCTTTCGGCGGCAACGTCATGGCCACGGTAATCTGCCCGGATAAACGACCGCAGATGGTTACTGTGATGCCGGGAGTCTTTAAGGAAGGACCTTTGCAGCCCGGCCGGAAGGGCCGACTGGTTCGCGTGGCCGTGGAAGGGCGGGCTGAAGAAGGAGAGTGTGCGCGGCCTTCTTTCCCGCACCTACTGGAGCGAATTCAATTTTGTCCCGATGCCCGGGGTGTGCCCCTGGAGAAAGCCGAGAGGGTTGTTGCCGGTGGATTCGGCATCGGCGGCTCCGAGGGATGGAAGCTGCTGGAGAGACTGGCCGAACTCCTCGGGGCCGAGGTGGGTGCCACGCGACCGCCAGCCGATGAAGGCTGGACAACAATTGACCGGATGATCGGGCAGAGCGGCAAGATCGTTCGCCCTGAACTGTATATCGGCGTGGGCATATCCGGTTACATGCACCATACAGTGGGCATCCAGGAATCCGGCCTCGTGGTGGCAATCAATTCCAATCCTCAAGCCCCCATATTTGAAGTGGCGGATTACGGCATTGTTGGGGACTATAATAAAATACTTCCGGCCCTCATTGAGGCCCTGGAAGAGGCGCAGCGCCAGAAAGCTCCATAAAGGATTCGAATTCAGTATTACAATTTTCATCAGAATTACGAATTTTAATTCTGGGGACATCATACCAATTTCTTGAGTGTTAGTGATCGAAGAGATAGAGTTTGGGCATAATAGGTATGGTGTCCCATCAATTACCTGTTTGCATTTTTCCTTGATACTTCCTCATTTTTATGGTAGAAAATAAATATATATACCGAAAAGTTGAATATCATTACTGTATCCGGTGGAACCCCGCTCATTATATGGAGAGCGCCAAGTTCTAGAACAATGGTGATTACTCCTTAATATTCTTCCACGTTTTCATCTTCCTTGCAGTCATAACCTCCGAATACCTGAGTTTCCAAGTCCGCTGCAGCCGCGTTGTTGATGGAATACCATCGTTGTCAGGATGCCCACTGCAAAGCTGGAGAAGGTGAGGTTCCTTCATCCCACGAGCACACGGGGAGGCCATGTGGAGGGGAGGGCTTATTTGATCTTTTGGAGACAGCCACCGGTTGAGTTCAGCGAAAGCTGAAATCGGTGCGAAAGGCGAGGCAAAAGAAAGAATAGATTTGCTGTTTCCGGAATTCATTTTGTTGGAGACAAATTACGAATGACCGAAGTTAAGTTACCAGCTGTTACGAATAAGACTGTACTGGTCCTGGAAGCTCTCACGAAGGCTCTTAATGTCCCAAGGGATATATTGGCCAGCGATGACGAGATTAAAGCAGCGTGGATCAACTTGCCGAGGATTCTAAAAAAAATCCCACCGCAGTTACGTACTGAAGGATTAGCCAGGATGTGCGTGGCTGTTGCTTCTGGCCTGTTTGATAGTGGAATCAATTATGCATGGAATTCTGCGATCATAGAGTTGAGACAGAAGGTCAGAAGATTTGGCCTTAATGTTGTCAGACAAGTTATTGGAAATAAGGACTTTGATGAGCAGGCACTTCTAGACTTGAGAGATGCTGAATTGCTTGAACTTTGCTTGAGGCTGAACCTAATCACAGAGGATGGGTACTTCTTCTTGGACCAGTGCAGGGATGTTAGGAACAATTTCTCAGCAGCGCATCCAGCGGTTGGGAAAATTGATGATAACGAATTTATAGCTTTTGTCAACAGGTGCGCTAAATATGCTTTAGGTGATGAAAGAAATCCTGTTGGGGTTGATATACAAGCCTTTGTTGTTGCTATTAAGGGATCTAGATTTACCACAGGGCAAAGCAATCAATGGGCTGAAAGACTAAGAAGGACACACGAAGCTCAGAGAGAGCTTCTGTTTGGGACCTTACAGGGAATATATTGCGATCGTGCAAGTTCACAAGAAGCCCGTCTTAATGCCCTCTTCATTTCGAGTCAGTTTGCGAGTGAGTTCACGCCGAAGGTCCAATCCGAGATGATAGATCGGCATCAGGATTATCTCGCAAAAGGCGACACGACCCGCCATACAGCATCACAGCAGTTCTTTGAGAAATTGGGGCTTCTTGGGTTACTAAGCGAAGCAGAGCGCCATGCTTTAATTTCAAATGCTTGTAAGAAACTATTAAGTGTTCACCAAGCGTTTGATAATTTTTACAACGAACCCCCATTCGCTGAAAGGTTATATCACTTGGCGAGCCAGGGTGCCGTTCCGGATACTGCAAAGCCAGATTTGGTGAAGGCGGCATTGACCTGTGCTGTTGGGAACCCGTATGGTGTTTCTCATGCCGCTTACCCATATTACAAGAGGGTAATTGAAGCATTCACTCCTGCTGAAATAGATATTATGCTTACTCTTCCGAAAAGCAAAACAATAGTCGGCAATCGAATACGTACTTATCAGAGGTGTATAGATGCATATAAACAACTTGTTTCCCTTATTGATCCATCCTCAGTTCCGACTAGAGCAAAAAGTGCCTTCGCAGAATGGACAAAATGAATGCTAACCAGCGGCGGGTGGCCCACACATCTTGATGTGTGGGAGCCGAAGGCTCAGGTTCTTTCT
>CAZTAS010000185.1:0-13165 GCA_964611635.1 uncultured Thermodesulfobacteriota bacterium | reverse complement strand
TCTATTGGTGAGCCTTTGAAGAGCTTGAGAAATAGCTTAACCGGACACTACTGACAAAAGACAAGAAAAAATTTAATTTCAAGAAACAATATGTTCCTGTTTCTTACGATAAAAATTACAATCTTTACGTTGAGAAATCACAAAATATAGAAGACTGGAAACTTATACCAATAAAAGACAAAGTAATTTTTGAAAGTGGTTTAAAAAATGAGAATGAAGCGAGAGAGAAATACGGCCAATATTGGAATACAATTAAAGAATCCTTGATAGAAGAATTTGCTTTTCAAAACGCAGATAATGTAGTCAGTATTCGAGATCCACATAAACCAACTGATAAGATTAAGGAATTATTAAAAGAATCCAAGAATAATGTAAACAAAATCGTTATATATGAAAGAGATGACGGAAGTAAATTGTATTTTTATAATGGAGGTTCGTTAGCTTTTTATTCAAACAAAATAAGAGAGATTAATGGTGAAAAACATGTCACAGAGTTGTTAACGGACTTTTGGGATCATATATCTTGGGCAGGTATTGCCAACGAAGGTAGGGTTAAACTTAAAAATGGGAAAAAACCAGAAAAACTAATCAAGCAATTAATTGAGTTGACTTGTGAAAGGGACGAATCTGAAATAATTCTTGATTTCAATTCGGGTAGCGGAACTACAAGTGCAGTTGCACATAAGATGGGCTATCAGTATATAGGTATCGAACAATTAGATTATGGAGATAATGATTCTGTTAAACGACTTAATAATGTAATAAGAGCGGACCAGACAGGTGTATCAAAATCTGTTGGTTGGCAAGGCGGTGGCTCATTTATCTTTTGCGAACTTATGCAATACAACGAAGCGTTTATGGACAGGATTCAATACGCCGAAACATCGGATGAACTGGTGGAAATCTGGAAGGACATCGCTGAAAATTCCTTCATCAACTGGTATGTCAACCATGAAATGCCAGAGGATGCGGTAAACGATTTCATCGAGATCGGCAAAAGCGAAAATGGGCTGGAAAAGCAAAAGCGGCTATTGGCCGAACTGCTGAATAAAAACCAGCTTTACGTGAACCTTTCTGAAATCCATGATGAGCAGTTTCGTGTCAGTGATGAAGATAAGGAATTGAACAGCCGTTTTTACGGTGAAATGTATGGCGAATAAAAGATTCCTCTATGAAGAACTTGATTCCTTTTTCCGATTCGGCGGATTGAAAAAAGAAATCCCGGATTATCTAAGGGACAACCTCAATCCCCGCTTTGAACTGCGGCCCTATCAAAGCGAAGCCTTTGCCCGCTTTTTCCATTGTCTGGACAATGAGTTTCCGGGCAAAGAATGGCCGCTGCATTTCCTCTTTAACATGGCAACCGGCAGCGGCAAGACACTGATAATGGCCGGTTTGATTCTTTATCTTTATGAAAAAGGCTACCGTAATTTCCTCTTTTTCGTCAATTCAACGAATATCATTGAGAAAACAAAAGACAACTTTCTGAATCCGCTCTCAGCCAAATATCTATTCATCGAACAAATCATCTTCGGCACAAAAAAGGTCTCGGTTTCACCCGTTGCCAATTTCGAGGGCGTTAATTCCGAGGACATCAATATCTGCTTTACAACGATTCAGAAACTCCATTCAGACCTCAGCACTGAAAAGGAGAATTCCCTGACATACGAGGATTTCAAAGACAAAAAAATTGTTCTCATAGCCGATGAAGCGCATCATATGAACATTCAGACCAAGACCCAGCTTGAGCTTTTTCAGAGTTGGGAGAATACCGTGGAGCGGATATTTCACCAGAACGAAGACAATTTGCTGCTCGAGTATACCGCCACGCTCGATTACACGCACCGTAATATTGTCGATAAATACCTTAACAAGGTTCTCTACCGCTATGATCTGAAGGAATTCCGAAATGACCTCTATTCCAAGGATATATATATAGTCCAGTCCGCCTTTGACGAAAAGGATCGCATCATCCAGGCGCTTATCCTTAGCCAGTACAAACAGGAAGTGGCGGCTAAGCACCGAATCAACCTGAAGTCGGTTATTTTGTTCAAAGCCCAGCGAACCATTGAACAGTCAAAGCAAAACAAAGCAAATTTTCACCAGATTGTTGAGAATCTGTCTGCCCATGACATTGAAAGGATACGTAGTGTATCGAATATTCCCTTGATTCAGGAGGCTTTTCGCTTTTTTGATGAGCACAGAATCAGTATCCATCAGCTTGCTTTGCGATTAAAGGCAGAATTTGAAGAAAGCCGCTGCCTTTCCGTAAATGAAGAAAAAGAAAAGGAAGCACAACAGCTCTTGTTGAATTCTCTCGAAGATAAGGATAACCGAATCAGAGCCGTCTTTGCCGTACAGAAACTTAACGAAGGCTGGGATGTGCTGAACCTGTTTGACATAGTGCGGTGTTACGAAGGGCGTGACTCAAAGTGGGGGATCCCAGGAAAAACTACGATTGCAGAGGCCCAGCTTATCGGGCGAGGGGCACGGTATTTTCCGTTTGTCACGGACGGTAACAATGACCGCTTTCGTCGTAAATTTGACAATGATCTAAAGCATGAATTGCGTGTTCTGGAAGAGCTTCATTACCACAGCGTCAATGATTCCCGTTACATTTCTGAACTGCGGACGGCATTGATTCAAGAAGGAATGTTGGACGAGAGGGAAATAGAACGTGAGTTGAAATTGAAAGAATCATTCAAACAGACAGGTTTTTACAAGAATGGTCTTATTTACATCAATGAGCGTGCCAGGAATACCTATTCAGAGGTCAAGTCCTTTTCCGATTTTGGTGTTAGAAAACGAAACATTGTCTACAGAATTGCAACCGGAAGGGGCGCGTCGGGTGCTTTGCTTGCCGATGAAAAAGATGTCGGCGAAGTCAGGGAGTCTGGCCGAAAAGACTTTAAAGTCAAGAATATGCCCCGGCATATTGTTCAAAACGCGCTGGCAAAGAATACATTCTACAAGTATAGCCAAGTCAAACGCTATTTTCCCCATCTACGCTCTTTAAGTGATTTTATTGATTCAGAGGATTACCTTGGAGGTCTTGAAATAACCTTTCAGGGCGATTCAAGCGACCTTTATCATTTATCCAGAAGGCATCAGTTTGAAGCCTTGCTTTTGCTTCTTGAACATATTGAATCCGAGATCCGCCAGAATATCACGGAATTCAAGGGAACCAAAAGATTCATTCCAAACAATATATCGAGAATTTTCTTCGACAAAGTGTTAAAAATTGATGAAAGGAATGAACGGGCCAAGGGCGATGAGAGTTTTGTATCGGACAAGGAGTGGTATGTTTTCAACGCCAATTATGGAACAAGTGAGGAAAAAGCCTTTGTTCGTATGCTTGACCGGCAGATGGATAAAGTGAGAGAGTCGTATGACGGTATTTATCTGATCAGAAATGAACGGCACTTTAAGATTTACAGCTTTAATGATGGACAGGCTTTTGAACCTGACTATGTTTTATTTCTAAGAGAGAAGAATGGAAATTTATTAACCTACCAGTTGTTTATCGAGCCAAAAGGCAGGCATCTCAGAGAACATGAAAAATGGAAACAGGAATTCTTGAAAAAAATAACGAGTCAATTCACAGGCAAAGTCATTCATCTTAGTGAAAAAAACAAATACCGGTTGATAGGTGTTCCATTTTATAACAATGAAGATGAAAATAAGTTCAAACAAAGTTTATATGAGGCTTTGCAATATTAAGGCCGCCCAGCAAGGCGTTACAACTGACCGCTATTCCCATGCTTGCCATAGCAGTTGGTGAGCTTTGTCGTTATACTCACTTTCAACCAATAATCCTTACTTGATTCGGCGTGACTAAACTGCAGCTTTTTAAATGAAACAGTCAGTTAGAACCTAACCATACACTTTCCGTCAGGTCAGATCATGATTTTTACACCTTATCATATCCTCACTTGTATCGATCACCATACTTCTACGCAGTGCACCTCATTTGCGCCTGCTTTTTCTTCTTCTGCATTTTGATTAATACAAGATGTTATCTGCTATCCATTATCCTTACAAATTCTGGTTATTTCCGTTTGAAACAACCAGAACCCATTGGCCCTTAATTTTCAAAGGTCACGTCTGAAATAAAGAAACTGTCATAGCATATCCAAACGCCCTTCAACTGAGTGTCAGTCTGAATCCTCGCAAACAGAGCTAATGGCACCTCAGCACTATGTTGGATCTATTAGCTATTGAAGAGATTCATCGCCCTTCAGCCTTATTCACATTTCTCCTGCCGCAGCGCCTTGAGCTTTTCCTCCGGATTCTCAGCTCCGGAGAGGGCTTCTCCCACCAGAAATGCATGGTATCCGACTGCTTCCAACCGGAGGATCTGAGCTCTTGAGTGAATGCCGCTCTCGCTCACGGCCACGCGGTCGGGCGGTATTGATGGTGCCAGGGAAAGGCTGACGGCGATGTCTGTGCTGAAGGTGCGCAGATCCCGATTGTTGACACCGACCACTTGCGCACCGGCCTCCAGAGCGCATTTCAGTTCTTTCCTGTCGTAAACCTCCACCAATGGCTCCATGCCCCATTCTCGACTGCAGGTCAGCAGTTCATGTAGCAGGCCCCCCTCCAGACACGCGGCGATGAGAAGAAGGCTGTCCGCGCCCGCGGCCCGGCTTTCCAGAACCTGGTATGACTCCAGGATGAAATCCTTGCGGAGAACAGGAATAGAGACGGCCTTTCGGATCGCCCTCAAATCATTAAGTTCTCCACGAAAAAAACGGGATTCTGTGAGCACGGAAACGGCGGCTGCCCCACCCCGGGCGTATGCCAGGGCCAGATTGACGGGGTCAAGATCTATATGAATGTTCCCTCTGGAAGGCGATGCGCGTTTGATCTCTGCGATGATGCGCGTTCCTTTGCCGCGCGCTTTAAGGGCAGCGGCGAAGCTCCGGGGCGCCGGTGCCTCCGTTGCCATCAACCGGAGGTCATCCTCTGGTATGTTCCGGCGAATAATCTCCAGTTCCTTTCGCTTGTGCGCAACGATCTCGTCCAGGATCACGCCGCACCTCCCAGAGACCGGGTCAAACTGATGAGCCTATGGAGCCGATCCCGGGCGGCGCCGCTGTCGATGGATTCGCGCGCGCGATCCAGGCCTTCCCACAGGTCATTCGCTATCCCGCCCGCCATAATGGCCGCAGCAGCGTTCAACAATGTTATGTCGCGGCGAGGTCCCTGCTCCCCATCCAGGATCTGTCGGACAATGCGAATATTCTCATGAGGCTTGCCTCCCTTGATGTCCTCAATACTGCAGCGGCTGAGGCCAAACTGCTCCGGGACGACATCGTAACTTGTGACATTGCCATCATGCAACTCGGCTATATGCGTTGGTCCGGTGAGGGTCATCTCGTCCGTGCCGTCACTCCCATGCACGACGAGGACACGGCGGCTGCCCAGACGGCCCAAAACCTCAGCCAGCGGCTCGGCCAGCTGTGCCCTGAAAACACCAAGCACCTGCCCCATGGCGCCTGCGGGGTTCGTGAGCGGGCCCAGGATATTGAACAATGTGCGAATGCCGATCTCCCGACGTGGACCGATCGCATGTTTCATGGCCTTATGGAGCAGCGGAGCGAAAAGGAACCCTATCCCCACTTCCTCAATGCATCGCTGGATTCCCTCGGGCGGCACGTCCAGACGCAGGCCCAGAGCCTCCAGCACATCAGCACTGCCGCATGTGCTGGATACAGATCGGTTACCGTGCTTGGCGACGGGAACGCCGGCCCCGGCGGCCACAAAGGCCGCTGTGGTGGATATATTAAATGTGCCCTTCCCATCGCCGCCTGTCCCGCATGTGTCCACAAGATAACGGCCATCAGGTAAAGCTGCCACGTGTATGCGTGTGGCCTTCTTCCGCATCACCTTCACAGCACCCACGATTTCATCCACGGTCTCTTTTTTCATTCGAAGGGCCACGAGTAATGCTCCGATCTGCGCTGGTGTGCATTCTCCCTCCATGATCTGGTCCATGACCCCCATCATTTCTTCCTCAGAAAGGTTTTGGCTCTCAACGACCTTGGCGATGGCTTGTTGAATCATGATGTATACCTCCAGAGAAATAAAGTGGGCTGTGCCCACAGTAATAAAGATACGAAAGTTATTAATATTTGGTGAGCACAGCCCACTCTACCTGGCCGACTGGCCGACCGCCTCACCACTTTCCCCCAGTCCCTGATCATGGGCCGTTGAGGAAATTCCGCAGAATTTTCATTCCATCCGGTGTAAGAATAGACTCAGGGTGGAACTGAATTCCCTCCACGGGGTGCTCTCGGTGCCGCACAGCCATAATTTCTCCATCCTGCGTCTGGGCGCTGATCTCCAGACACCCGGGCAGGTTTTCCCGTTGGATAATCAGCGAATGATAGCGTCCTCCCACAAATGGATTGTCCAACCCGAGGAAAATCCCCTTGCCGTCGTGGTAGATCAGGGATGTTTTCCCATGCATAACCCGATCGGCTCGCACGATCTGACCGCCGTATGCGGCACCGATGGATTGGTGACCCAGGCACACACCCAGTATGGGAGTCCGGCTCCCCTCGGCGCGGACCAGCTCCACGCATATGCCAGCATCCCTCGGGATGCCTGGGCCGGGGGAGATGACTATGCGATCAGGGCGCAGATCACGCATCTGGTCCAGATTGATCCGGTCGTTGCGGTATGTGATGACTTCCTGACCCAATTCGCCCAGGTATTGGACCAGGTTGTAAGTGAAAGAATCGTAGTTGTCGATCATGAGGATCATCTCAGGTCTCCTCTCTGGCCATTTCAAGTGCCCCGAACAGAGCCTTGGCCTTGTTTACGCACTCCTGGTGCTCCGCTTCCGGGAGGGAGTCAGCCACGATGCCTGCTCCCGCCTGGACATGAACCCGGCAATTACGAAAAACCAGCGTCCGGATAGTGATGCACATATCCATGTTGCCGGAAAACCCAAAGTATCCCACCGCGCCGCCGTAAGCCCCCCGCCGGCTTCCTTCCAACTCCTCGATGATCTCCATGGCGCGCACTTTGGGAGCTCCGGAGAGTGTCCCGGCAGGGAAGGTGGCACGAAAAGCGTCGAATGCGTCTAGCCCCTCCCTCAATCTTGCCTGGAGGTTGGATACTATGTGCATGACGTGGGAATATCGCTCCACCGTCATCAGCTCGTCCACCCGCACGCTGCTCACCCTGGCCACGCGCCCCAGGTCGTTGCGGCCCAGGTCCACCAGCATGACGTGCTCGGCCCTCTCCTTGGGGTCCTCAAGGAGATCCCGCTCCATGGTACAATCCTCAGCCGGGTCCCTCCCGCGTGGTCGTGTTCCCGCTATAGGTCTGAGCACAGCCTGGTCGCCCTCCACCCTGACCATGACCTCCGGTGATGAACCCACCAGGATGTCCTCGTCCAGTTTGAGGTAGAACAGATAGGGCGAGGGGTTGATGTTTCTCAGTGCTCGATAAACCCTGAGGGGATCTACTTTGGCTGCCCCGGAGAAACGCTGAGATAACACCACCTGGATGCAGTCTCCTGCGTAAATGTACTCCCTTGCCCTGGCCACCGCATCCATAAATGCCTTAGGCGTGAAGTTGGATTGGAAACCTTCGGGCATGCTGACCCTAGCCGGTGCAAGCTCCATGGGGGCGGTGTCCTGCAGTGGCCTCCGCAGCCGTTCGATAATGGCGTCGATCCGCTCAATGGCTTCTTGATATGCCCTTCGGGGGTCGCCAAAGTCCGGCAGATATGGGCAGGCCACCACCTTGATGGTGTGCCGGACGTTGTCGAAGATGAGCAGGCTTCGGGTGACCATAAGAGCCGCATCGTCCATGTCCAGGTCGTCCCGGCAAAGGACCGGAAGTCGCTCGAAAAAGCGCACCACATCGTAACCGATGAATCCTACAGCCCCCCCGAAAAAGCGCGGAAGACCTTCCATCTCCACGGGTTCGTAACGTTTCATCAGGGCACGCAGCTCCGCGAGCGGGTCCGCCACCTCCCGCGTCGGCTCCCACTGGCCGTACTGCATAATCCTGACCGTTTGCCCCCGGCTCCGGAAAATCAGCGCGGGTTCGGCAGAAAGAAAACTGTATCTTGCCCATCGCTCGCCGCCCTCCACGCTCTCCAGCAAAAAGGAATATTCCCCCTGGTCGATCTTTCGAAACGCCGAGACCGGTGTCTCTGTGTCCGCCAATAGCTCTCTATATACAGGAATCAGGTTGCCCTTGTCTGAGAGAGCTTTGAATTCCTCCAATGTTGGATGGTACATGCATCCTCCTCAATAAAAAAGCCGTGGTTAATTTCCACGGCTCCTTTTGTCAGCAGATAATTAAAAAAGCCGTGGGAACTGGAAGTTCATCCACGGCTTCCGGTCGTTATAGCGTCAGGTCAGCACGGCGGACAAACCTCCTCATGGCAGATTTGCCACCACCAACCCTGAACCATGTTTCTATTCAATTCGAATCTCCTTTACAAATTCAATAAAATATTAATTAGATTTTTTATACCAATTTGACTGAGGGTTGTCAATAGTTTTTTTATTTGTCCGGAAAAGATTTTGACTCAACCTAGGCATTGTGCTATATGAGTTTATCAGAGGGTTGTTACTCTGCATGAAGAGCGGAAAGTCTATTTTTTGAGAATAAATCTATATAAGAACTTATTCTTATTCAAATTTTTCCTCTTTTTCGCATAGGAGACATGATGAAGTTCAGGGTTTTGTATGGGACACCTGGGGTGGAGTTGGAGCTATGAAAGGCATTCTCTTGGCGGGTGGCACTGGATCTAGGCTGTATCCTCTAACCGAGGTCACCAACAAGCACCTATTACCCGTGGGACGTGAGCCCATGCTCTTCCACCCGTTGCGCAAGCTCATTAATGCCGGCATCCGTGAAATCATGGTGATAACCGGGGTGGAGCACATAGGTGATATTGTGGGGATTTTAAAGTCAGGGAGACAGTTCAATGCTGAGTTCACTTACCGGGTTCAGGAAGAGGCCGGCGGGATAGCCCAGGCTCTTGGCCTTTGCGATAAGTTTGCGGCAGGGGAAAAGTGTGCCGTTATCCTTGGCGACAACATTTTCCAGGATGAGTTCGGCGAGCATAGAAGGGATTTTGAGGCCATGGACGAGGGGGCCATGCTATTCCTGAAAAAAGTCCCGGATCCCCAAAGATTCGGCGTTGCGCAGATCGATGGGCACAGCCGTGTGCTGGGAATCGAGGAGAAGCCCAGGGAACCTAAGTCGGAGTATGCGGTCACGGGGATCTATTTTTATGATCCCGAGTGTTTCAAGGTGATTCGCAGCCTGAAGCCCTCGGCCCGCGATGAGCTTGAAATCACCGATGTCAACAACCATTACATCCGTAGGGGGAAGATGGTGAGCCGCATCCTCAAGGGATGGTGGACCGACGCAGGGACTTTCGATTCACTGAGCCAGGCAAACCGGCTGGTTCTGAATGAAGCCAGGTGAGCCGTGGATCGGCAGGAAAAGAGATTAAAGGTGGTCTATGACGATGGGGGCTACATTGTTCGTGGAGTGAGCTCCGTGATATCGGGTGTCCACATTCGCCGTGCACGGGTGATTCCGGACGAGCGAGGGCGGCTGGGCGAGATTTTCCGGTGCGATGATCCGCTTTTTGAAAAGTTCGGGCAGGTCTATTTCACCACCACATACTCAGGGATAGTTAAAGCGTGGCACTATCACAAAGTTCAGACCGATAGCGTATACGTGATCCAGGGGCTGATCAAGATGGCCCTTTACGATGAGCGAGAGGGGTCCCCAACCTTTGGGGAAATCAACGAGCTTTATCTTGGTGAGCATTGTCCTGCACTGGCGAAGATTCCCCCCGGCGTCTATCACGGCTGGATGTGCGTATCCGAGCGGGAGGCTATTATCATCAACGTGCCCACAGAGCCTTACAATTACGAAAATCCTGACGAGTACCGCCTGCACCCCCATGACAACCATATTCCCTACCGGTGGGAGCGGAGGGATGGTTGAAGCCCTGGTGTTCGGCGCCCTAGGCATGCTGGGGCGGGCGGTGGTGTCGGTTCTTGGGGATCGCTGCCAGGGAGTCGTAAGGGATCAATGTGATATCACCGATGCTCGTGCCATGACCGCCTGGATTCGAAAGTTCAGTCCCACCGTTGTAATCAATTGCGCCGCTTACACAAACGTGGATAATGCGGAAAAGGAGCAAGAACTGGCTCTTCGTGTTAATGGGTGGGCTCCCGGTACCATGGCAAAGGCCGCACGGGAGGGGGGAAGCAATTTTTTCCATATCAGCACGGATTACGTGTTCGATGGTTCGGGTGAAAGGCCATGGAAGGAGGAAGATTCTCCATGCCCTGTCAATTTTTACGGTCTTTCCAAGTTTGAGGGGGAGCGGCGGGTGCAGGAGGCCGAGGGCCGGTGGTGTATTATTCGAACCCAGTGGCTTTTCGGGTCTGGGGGGAAAAACTTCGTGGATACCATCCGGCACATGTGCCTGGAAAAGGATGAGATCCGCGTTGTGGCGGACCAAGTGGGTGCGCCCACTTACACCATGGATTTGGCCCGGGCCATCGCTCGGATGGCAGCCTGTGGGGCCGTGGGCATTTTCCACCTGGCTAATTCCGGTTATGCCTCGTGGCACACGGTTGCAGCCCATATTGCAGGACGCGTCAATCCGCGTTGCCGCGTGATTCCTTGCTTGACCGACGATTTCCCGCGCCCGGCGAGGCGGCCAGCCAACTCGCGTTTAGATTGCGGCCGGGCCAGAGGAGAACTGGGAATTGTTCTCCGTCACTGGACAGAAGCGATTGATGAGTACCTTAGAGGTTAACCCTTGTCTGACATACCACTCAGAAGCATTTTAGTGACGGGAGGTGCCGGATTCATTGGCGCCAATTTCATTTATTTCCTATTGGAGAATTACCCGGATGTGCGCGCGGTCAATCTCGATGCATTGACTTATGCGGGTAACCTGGAAAATCTTAAGGGAATAGAAGGGCATCCTCATTACAGTTACAGGTTCGTGCGGGGCGAGATCCAGAACCGCGAGCTTGTGGCTAGAATCATTCGAGAGGAGAGGATTGAGGCTGTTGTTAATTTTGCGGCCGAATCGCACGTTGATCGATCGATATTAGGCCCAGAAGTTTTCGTGGAAACCAACGTCCGGGGAACCCTGGTTCTGCTTGATGAGGCGCGCAAGGCGGGTGTAAAGCGCTTTCTTCAGGTATCAACCGACGAAGTTTATGGGTCCCTTGGTCCTGATGGAAGCTTTAAAGAATCAACGCCCCTGGCCCCCAACTCTCCATATTCAGCCTGCAAAGCAGGAGCGGACTTCCTGGTAAGGGCATATCATCGCACCTATGGGTTTCCGACTTTGATCACCCGGTGTTCTAACAATTACGGTCCCTACCAGTTTCCTGAAAAGTTGATCCCTCTGATGATCCTCAATTCGCTTCAGGACAAAGAGCTTCCAGTTTACGGCGATGGGATGAACGTGCGGGACTGGATTTACGTCGAGGACCATTGCGCAGCGCTATCCGCGGTTTTGTTCCGGGGAGAACCGGGTGAAGTATACAACATCGGAAGCAACTCCGAGAAGACCAATCTGGAAATTGTGCGCACCATTCTGAGGCTTCTTAGCAAGCCCCAAAGCCTGATCCGTTTCGTAGAGGATCGGCCTGGCCACGACAGACGCTATGCCATCGATGCTTCTAAAATACGAAGTGAGCTGGGATGGGCTCCAGAGTGGGAGTTTGAGAAAGGGATTGCACACACGGTGAAATGGTATATGGATAACCGATCCTGGTGGGAGCGCATCATCAGCGGTGAGTACCGGAAGTATTATGAATAAATGGATGATATGAGATTTTCCCGATAAAGTTTTGGGGAGATGAAGATTTTATTTTGATTTTGATAATTCCACTTTTATTTTTCCCTAAAGGGGATTAGATAAGATAATGAAAATAGAACACATTTTTTTATTAATCAGCGCTTATAAAAAATTGATAGTTAATTTGAGTTTAATTTCATTTATCATTTTATTTTGGTGGCATTATTTACCGAGTCCCCAAACAATTTCAATTGATACCTTAGGCATTTTTAGAAATTATTATTTAGGAAAACAATCATTCTTAAATTATCTTTTACTTCCCCATAACGAACATTTTTGCCCGCTGTTTAAATTGTTTATTCTCATAGAACACCATCTCACACTAATGTTTGGCATAAAAATAATTACAATAACCAGTTTGGCTATATTTATTCTTTTAACCTTAACATTAAACAAGGTTTTATTAAAAATTACAAACAATTATCCAGCTTCATTAATTGGGAGTTTCTTTTTTTCATTAAACTCAATCCATTTCACATTATTGACCCAGCAAATAATACAAAGCTGGTACTTGAGTTTTTTGTTTTTCGCATTGGCCTGTGTTTTCGCAATAATTTCCATGGAAAAAGACAACTTAAGATTAGCTGTGCTGTCTGCATTATTTGCTTTGTGTTCCGCTTTTTCTCTGGCTCATGGCGTCCTTTCTTTTCCAATTCCGGGATTGATAATAGTATTTTTCAGCATACGCAAGATTAGAAAATATAGCATTGCAGAAATTTCAAAACATGCCATACAGAAATTGTGGCTGCTAATTTTTTCCTTTATTATTTATACAATAATGTTTTTATATTTTGCGTATAAACAAGTACTTATTAGGATTACGAGAAATAATGAATTCCAAAAATCATTAATTATTGAAAATATACATTCACACTTTATTTGGGTTTTCAAAGCGGTAATAAATGGATTATTAAAAGCACTAGGTTTATCTGATATATCTGTAACCCTAGGAAGTTCAAATTTATTTTTAATATTATTATATTTACTTATAATAATTTTAATAATATATTTCATAATTAGTAAAATTATTTTTCGCAATCAAGATATTTATTATATTAAAACATTAAATCTTGTGATTGCTATAATAATTCTACATTATTCACTATTTGCGTTAGGCAGGGGTTTATATCAAAGCTCTTTCGCATGGGCAAGATATCATGTACAGGCAATGTTTGGTTATTCAATAATAATATCTATGCTCGTTACTTGTCTAATAAAGAAAAATAAAATATATAGTAACACTTTAGCTCTTTGAAAAAAGAATAAGCTGGCGGCTCAGGATCTCCTCCG
>CAZTAS010000184.1:0-13237 GCA_964611635.1 uncultured Thermodesulfobacteriota bacterium | reverse complement strand
GGGGCTCACTCACAGGAGGAGATCCTGAGCCGCCAGCTTATTCTTTTTTCAAAGAGCTAAAGTGTTACTAATTTTTTATTTTTTTGAGCTGGCCTTTACAAAAGGGATTGAAAACTCATTCCGATGTTAGAATCGCTAAAACCTGCTAATTCAGCTGTAAAAAAGCAACTGAAATAAATCGCTGGGCAACCACTGAGGAAAGAGGATAGAGTCTTTTCCAATATTCCACTTTTTTGCCAGCCCATTAGCTTATAAGCATTAATTTTGTATCAAAAAAATCAATTCAAAGCAATCAATTTGATCTCCATCAGATAAAACTGGGGGGCAGGATAGCTTTGTATATGTCAGCCCCCCGGAAAACCGCCTTGATGAGTCAGAATGAAATCGGGGTCTTCTCGCTATTATTTTATTTCTTGCGTAACAACCATATATATGTGGGGCAGAGCCAATAAGCACTCTTCAAAATCCATATGGCTGTCTTTTGTTTGAATGATCCATGCTGAAACATTTCAGTGGCGTAATATTTCTGGGGATTATTGATAATCTTTAACGTATAGTCTATAATTTCAAATTGAGAAACGAGCTTTCGCAACCCCCACAGCGTCAAGTGGTTTTCATAATAAAAATTTCCTTTCTTCAGGGCACGAAGGTAGAGATGAGCAAGTGGTTTTGGAATAATCGATAGCAGTGGTAATTTATAATGCCCTTCGATTATGTTCAGACGATTTCCGGCAGCAAAATAGCAAACACCACCATGTTTAAGGACTCTGTGAATTTCAGAAATTAGTCGATTATAATCAGGAACATGCTCATATACATGAGCACAAATAACAGCATCAAATGACCTTTCGGGGAATCCCAGGCACATAGAATCTTGAATACAAAACATCAAATTATCTGAACGATAGTTCTCAGTAGCATGCTTGACAGCCTTTTCATCGATATCTATTCCTACGACCTTGCCAAAACTTTTGCTCAGCCGGTTAGAAATGATACCAGTAGAACAACCGATATCTAAAAGGGCCAACGTCTCAAGCTTTCCGGAATAAAAGTCACCAAGCACGGAAGACATCTTGTTTGCCTTTTGTTCCCGCATTCCAGCATCATACATTGAGTCAGGATGTGCCTCGGAAAATCCGTATTGATACTTATAACTTGTCATTTAATGCACCTATTTGTCCTAAAGGTAAAAGCGATTTCAGTTAACAAAGCCGCAGACCGGAGCTATCTCAACTTTTCTCTTGACAAAGGGATTATATTCCAATAAAAGCATTATGACACCTTATCGTTTAACCAGATCTATAACAATTCAAGGGATTGAATGATGGAACAAAAGGGTTTTACACTATGGTTCACGGGGCTGCCAGGTTCGGGCAAGACCACAGCGTCGCAATTGGTGGCCGATGCGCTCCGCCAGCTGGGTCTCTGCGTGGAGGTTCTGGATGGAGATGGGGTGCGGACGAACCTGAGCAAGGGACTGGGTTTTAGCAAGGAAGACCGGGATACCAACATCAAACGCATCGGCTTCGTCTGCAAGCTTATCTCACGCAATGGCGTAGTGGCCATCACGGCGGTTGTTTCTCCGTACGAAGAAATCCGTCAGTACAATCGCCGGGAGATTCAAGACTATGTCGAGGTATTCTGAAAATGCCCCCTGGAGGTTCTTATAGAGAGGGATACCAAGGGCATTTACAAGAAGGCCATTTCTGGAGAGATCCCAAATTTCACTGGAATTTCAGACCCCTAAGAAGAGCCTACCCAGCCCTAGGTGGTCCTCCACACAAACCAAGAAAAGCCGGATGAGAGCGCTGCCCTGATCCTGCAACGCCTGGAGGAGCTGGCTTACATACCATACTGGTATGTGGAGAAAGAAGCGGCGGCCGGACAGCGGGACGAAGAGATAATCCGTAGACACCCTGAGTAGCTCGGGTGCTTATGACAGGTTCTCCCCGGCTTGCTCATCCGTTGAAGGACCGCCCCACGACACTGCCTTATCATCCCGCAAAACAAAAATAGAATAACCCAACATATCAAAAACGTCAACCGGACATTTCATGTGCTATGAAAAGCGGACATTTTATTTTGCCAATGACGCTGAGTATATTGATACTTGACACACAACCATCTTTTCTATTATTCCTTAATCAATCACTGCGAAGCGCCTTGGGCGCTCGTTAAATGCACAACCTGAGGAGGGCGTGTTGAATGGCGCGAATTCTACGATATGTTTCGTGGATTGTGAGAAGTTTGTTCGTCCGTCTTCAGGAAGAAGACGGGGTGTACAAGGCTAGTTATGGGAAACGTATCTGGTATATCCCTTTCGCCAAATACTACATGGCCTTATGGGCATTTGACTTCATGGACACGCATGAAAGATACGAAGAAGTGCTGAAAGAAGGCGACGTTATCATCGAAATCGGGGCTTGCACCGGGGAGTACACTATTGCCGCGGCCGAAAGGATCGGCGCTTCGGGCCGTATCTACGCCTTCGAGATCGAGCCCTTGTCGTTCAAGTGCTTGGTGAAGAATGTCCAGTTATCCGGATCAAGCGCAGCAATTACTCCGATTAACCTGGCCGTGTCCGATAAGGATTACGAGACCCTGGAATTCGGTCATTCGCCTAACACGATCGCCGGCGGGTCATTCCACCATGGGAAGGAAAAATTCCTCGTTCGCACGATTACCCTCGACACTTATTTTGGCAACAATCAGGATGTCGATCGAATCGCCATGTTGAAACTCACTGTAAACGGCCACGAACCTGAGATTGTATTGGGGGCGAATGAGTTGCTAAAGCGGACTCGGCACATTGCGTTTCAAAGTGCAAGACACCGGGAAGTGGTGGATATTCTTCAGAAACACGGCTTCCACGTCAAAGCCGCACGCTCCCTCAGGAAAGGAGTGAAGGCCGTGCTGATGGAAAACCCGGATCATTAACAATCGGCTCGATCTTGGCAGAATGGTCCACTTCGGTTTCGACCCTCACACGGTCCTCTCCTTATGGCTTCCTCAAGTTTTTAATTTAATACTACTTGTAACCTAATAATATTAAATGCTTACTAATATGTGGCAATAGTGTTTCTATTTCATCAGATGATAGACGTGTATTCCAAGATCCAATGTAATTATCTGTGATCTTATTTTCAGCGTATTCTTTGATAAGATTAAAGTTGCTAATTTGTAAAAAATTAGTAGCTCTTTGTAATTCCTTTATTGGATTCTGAACCAAATCTTCATAGCGAATATTAATATAATCCTCATTTTCTTTCAAAGCAGACAGATGGTTAAATGAAAGTTCAATGCTTCTGGCCCATTGAATTCCACAGACTTCTAATAATGAATATTTTTTGAAAGATTCATCTATACCTTTAAATCGTGGTCCCCACGATTTGATAGGTTTAGTGCCAGAAAAAAGGCGATTAACATAAAGAGCAGCCCACTTTGAAATATCGTTTAATAGGTACGGCCACGCTCTAAGGGGGACATTAGCTATTTTTTTAAATAAATCTCCCTTTGGTTTTTGAGATTGTCCGTACAATTTTGTACTAGCCGCAACATCTCTACCGTCGCGATAAAGATGAATAATTTGACAATCTGGAAATACAGCTCTTACAAAATCAACCCTGAGACTGTTGGATACAGTTTTTTCTAAAACTCTTTCTGCATTGCTTTTTAAAAGAAGCTTTTTAAATTGTTTTCTAATAAATTCTTTTGTTTTATTAGTTAAATCTTCTTTAGTTAATTCGTCGTGAGGTATATGATAATTTCCATATTTCCATGTATAATCTATATCAAAAGGAAAACATACAAGTTCAGGGGTGGCAGATAACGCAGATCTCAACATCTTTGTCCCAGAGCGGGCTGCAGCAATTATAATAACCGGTTTTTCTTCCCAGGTATTAAAAGTTTGCATGATTCACCTCCAGTAATGTCTTTAATCTTAAAAAATCATATCTCCCTTTGAATAACAACAAAATCAAAGTAATTTTCCCAAAAAACTAAAAAAGAAGGAAGGATAGATTGGAGTTTATCCGCAAATTGAGCCTTTGCATTACTCTCAAGACCTACCCAGAAAGTAAGCCATACCTGCAGCCAGAGCCTCACATAGTATGAGCCGAACGCGTACGGCCAGCGCCACCAGCACAGCGGCGGACCCCGGCAAGGCCAAAGCCAGCAAAGATGCCATAACTCCCTCCCGCACCCCCAGGCCGCCGGGGGTGAAGAAGGCCAGGTAACCGGAGACCCAGGAGATGGCCAGGGTACCCAGGAGGAAAAAAAGGCCACCGTTATAAGACGGGATTATGGCCAGTGTAAGGAGATATATTCCCACAGCGGCAAGGCCCCAGTACAGGGCGGCCAGCAGAAGAAGCCATAAGCTCTGTCTGTATCCCATGCGGATCGGCTGCGCTTCTCGGAGCAAGAGGCGTAAAAGGCGAGCGGTCCACCACCTCAGCACACCTGGATGGAGTGCCACAAGGATCATTATCAAGGGCAGCATGAGCCACCAAGGATTCATGACCATGCCCGTCTTCCACTCCATTAAAAATGCAAACGCGATGGCCCCTGCAAGCAGAAGTATATTAACTTTTAAAAAAACAAATGCACCGAAGGAGCAAGCAGGGGAAATCCCTCTTCCTGAAGCCAGGTGAATGAGGCTCAGCGCTCCCCAAACACGGCCAGGCAGATATCTGGCCAGTTGTGAAAAGCTTATAATCTTAAAAGCCTCTCGCCAGCTGAGCCCTGACCCCAGGGTTTTGAGAGCATCCTTCCAGATAAGGGCAACTAAGGCCTGATTACATATTAACGGGATGAACGATATGGCCAGGAGCAGAAGGTCGAACCTTACAAATTCCTTGCTCATCTGGTCCCATTGAACAAGTAAAGTTCTTAAAAGAAATCCAAAAATAATAAGGATCACCAGGGTTGATAGTATTTTTCGAACCTGTGCAGTCTTTCTCATGGTTTTGACTGTGGTAAGCTCATGATATTCTCCATCTGCCTCCCAAATTTGCCTGCCACGGCTCTGGTGTCGAATATCTCCAGGGCCTTAAGCAAATTGTTGAGGAAACTCTCGGCCATTTTTGTGTCGAACCTCATCACAGCCCCGGCCAGATCTTCAGGATCACCTGGCCTTACCACAGACCCGATGTGGTGCTTCTTAACCAGGACACCCATATCGCCTACATCTGTCACGATTAATGGTAGGCCGCACTGCAGGGCCTCGGAAAAGGTAAGGGGGATGCTTTCCATTCTTGAGGGTATCACCAGGCAGTGGCAGCGCTCCATATATCCTTTCAGCCTCTCCTCAGGAAGCCTCTCCAACAGCCGAACTGAGTTCGCCACTAAATCATCTCTCATCCTGCGCTCAAGCAAGCCCTTCAGGGACCCGCCACCAACAATATGCAGCCGCGCCTCTTTGCGGCTGGCCGCCACCTCTGGCCAGGCTTCTATGAGAACGTCCAATCCTTTTACCTTCTCCCACCTTCCTACAAACAGGAAGTGGAAGGCACCGGGCTCCAGATCGGGATGGACAGAGACCACCCTGCTGAGATCGTGCGTCGAGGGGAGAAACTCGCACGGCCGGCCGGCAAGCTCCTCCACAGCCTTACAGAGCTCAAGCCCATCTGCGAAATTACAAATACTCTCGTCCAGCACACGCCGTAAAAGCTTTCGGATAGGAAAATATCGTCCGTAAACGTTGATGTCGGAACCTAAGCACCATACCGCGTATCGCGGACCTCCTGCGCGAAAGGCCATGCGCGCGATCAGCCCACTGGGCAGAGCCCAAAGTGCCAAGACAATATCGGCACCCTCCTGCTGAGCAACCTTCAGCAGGGTATCCCGACCTTCCTGGAACAGGCTCCAGAGGATGGGCAGGTTCAGTGGGTTGAATGGATGGATATTCACCAAGGCCCGGTTGCCATCACCTCCCCGCCACGGGAAGCGAACCACAGGCACATCCATGATGGAGCCCTTGGTCTCACCAAGCTTATCCTGAGTGACCACCGTAACCCGGTGGCCCATATCCTGAAGCTTGCGGGCGAAACAAGGAATGAAGTTTCCAGCAGGGCTGTGGTCCTCTTCGCTCAGAGGATAAGAGCCTGTCAGTATCAATAAATTCACGTACTTTCCTCGCGAGAAGGATCGAAGAAGAACTCAACGACAGCATCGACCACATACTCCACAGCATGCTGTCCCATATGCGGATAAAGAGGCAGGGTGACCTCGCACTCTGCAACCCGCCTGGAAAGTTGAATATCCGGGGCCTTCATCCTACCCTTGTAGAACGAGAAGTCCGAGATTAATGGGTAATGGATACTGGATTGTATGCCCCGCTCCTTCAGGTGCTTCATTATGGGGACTCGCTGTTGGCTCTCCTCTAGCAGAATCGGGAAGATGTGATAAGAGGGCAGGCCATACTCGCGGTCGCGAAACGGGATGCGAAGCCCGCTTATTCCCTGGAGACCTTGAATGTATTCCTCATAGCGCTGTTGCCGGAGATTATTGTTCCTCTGCAGCTTGCTTAATTGCACCCGACCAAGGGCCGCTCGTATCTCGTCCATCCGATAATTGAACCCCAAGTCCGTCACATCATAACTGTAAGCGCGTCCTAAGTGTCTATCCAACGTGAGGGTTGTCATGCCGTGAGATCGAAGCCTTCTGACCTTCTCAGCCAAATCATCGCGGTCTGTCACCACCATCCCGCCCTCACCCGTGGTAAGGTTTTTGTTGGAAAAGAAGCTGAAGCATCCGAGGGCACCGATAGACCCTAAATGTTTTCCTGATATATCGCGCGCTCCCAAAGCGTGTGCTGCATCTTCCACTACAGCCAGATTGTGGCGACGAGCCACATCCATTATGGCGTCCATGTCGGCTGAAAATCCTGCATAATGAACCACCAGAATTGCCCGGGTATCCGGCGTGATGGATCGCTCCACATTCTCTGGCGACAGGGTCCAGCAATCGAGGCTCTCGATATCGGCGAAGACCGGCCGCGCGCCCACATATAACACGGCGTTGGATGTGGCAACAAAGGTTAGCGCCGGGCATATCACCTCATCGCCGGGACCCACTCCCAACGATGCCAGCGCAAGGTGCAATGCCGCCGTCCCATTGGCCACAGCGAAGGCGTGGCGTGTCCCTGTCAAGGCACGGAAATCCTCCTCGAAAGCAGCTACCCCTTCTCCCATAGTCAACCACCGGGATTGGATGACCTGGGTCACCGCCCGTTGCTCGGCCTCGTCAAAGTCGATATCACACAGAGATACTTTCCAGCTCATCGATTTCCCTCCCCCATCAGAATAATGATTGCTTCCCAATGCAAACTCCTCGGCGGCTCACTGGTGGTTGTCCGGCCAACAGATGTCCACTCAGAATTTATCAAAGAGGTAAACCCTTCCCTTGCGCTCTTCCACTACCAGCGTGTGAGGATGTCCGGGAAAATTCACCAACTATACCCGAGGCATCCATTTTAGGACCTCTCGATTGAAGGCGTTACCGCCCCCCATTGATCTCTTCAGACCGGTCGAATTTTCCGAGCATCCAATCTCTTGGGAGTCGTTGTAAAGATTAACGATTCTTGCTTCAATCCAACCCTTCAACCCCTTGGGCAATTTGTTCTTTGGCAGTTCCTGGTTCTATTTCCAGTGCATTAATAATCAAATATCATAAAATATCTCTCGCTCCAAGAAATTTTTTAAATCAAGTTACGTTCATTTCAGTAATATAAATTAAGATAAATATGGAGAAAAAACTTTTTTTCAAAAACGTTTAAATTTCTATTGGCTTATGATCTCTCGTGCAAATGTTAAAAGTTTTGGGAAGGGGGTTTGGGGGATAACCCTTTTATAAAAGGGTTATCCCCCAAGCTTTACTCGTTTAACAGCAATTTGGTATTACAAGCAATGTTCCATCAAAGTTATTAAAATGGCATTGGCTTTGTAATAAACTTCTGGTAGGGTTATAAAAATCTTGAGATAATACTATCTTGCTTTTTCCGAGGAGTGGCGGTGTCGTTGGTCTAAGGTTGGATAACATAGGAAGTGGAAGCGTAGAACCAAAAATTTTGACACGACAATGTCTTGGGTGTATGAAAAACAAAATCCCATCCATCCTACAAAATCGATTCGTCACAATGGAGAAGGAGATAGGGAGTTGAGGCGGATGGGCCTTTGGGTTGAGGCTGGGTTCTTGCTGGCGGTATTCCTGGTCTACCTGCGGACTATTGCGCCTTTTCTTTATTGGAGAGATGCGCCTGAGTTTATTGATGCGGTTAACACTCTGGGGATTGCTCATCCAGCAGGTTTTCCATCATACAGCCTTATGGCCCGATGGGCCTGCCTGCTGCCATTGGGGAACATCCCTTTTAGGATCAACCTTTTCTCCGTGCTGTGTTCAGTTGCAGCCCTGGGGATTTTTCTTAGAACGTCTCAAAGGATTTTGGTGGCACGCGGGGCCGGGGAAGGGGAGACGCGCCTGATTTCCGTGGGTGCGGCTGGAATTCTGGCCGTGGGGAGGCATTCATTTCCAGCTTTTCCTGGTCCTTGGCTTCTGGATGGCCATGGGAATGCGCCAGATCATGGAATGGGGAGGAAGTGGAAAGCTGCATGGAATTCGCCCATGGAAGATCCTTCCTCCTCTTGTGGCCGCAGTGGTGGTGCTCCAGTCGGATTGCCGCAACCTGGCCTGGCTATATTACATAGAAGGGAGATTCAAGGAAGCCGAGTCTTGGATGCGTAAGGGGCTGAAAGAAAAGCCCATCGCGCCTCAATCTTTAGAGCTTCTCGGCGATATTGAACTGGCCATCGGAAGAAGCTCCCGGGCATTGGAAGCTCACCGCCGCGCCCTGCGGAAGACAGTTGATCCCAATCGGAAGAAAAGCCTTCAGCTAAAGATTCAGGAGCTATCGCATCAAGAGATCCTGAATTAATGGAGCAACAAGGGCATTACTGTTAAATGCAAGAAGATGATACACCCGAAACAGCCATGAACGAGAAAGTTTTGTTCACCCACGAGGATGAAAATGTGCATTTTCACGGTAAAAATAAATGTGCAGAATAACCGTGCAGAATAACATAGGGGTCTCCTGACCTACCCTTCACTAATTTATTTAAAGAAAGGAAGGCTTCATGGAAGATAGAAAGCCTGAGTATGTAATCGCATTGTGTCGTAAGGGAATCAGTGAGACTTTCGATCAACCTGGTGATGAAATCTATTGTATTGAATGTACGAAAAAAATGGAGTATCTCATTGAGGTTGTCTATCAGGATGAAAACTGCATCAAGATTAAAGTTCTTGACCGGGCAGCATATCAATGGTTAATCAAATCAGATTTAGAATTAATGAAGGTTCTGTGTACCGATTGTGGCAAATTAATAATAAAAAAACCCGGTCAGAAAATGCTAGTTTTTTGGGAAAGCGAGGAAGAGGACAGGAAAAAGTGATAGGTAACGAGGGAGACTTAGGCTCCCCTTTTCAGGAACGGGGATTCACGGTTTGTGCCAAGGAATCCATAGGCCAAGATCTGAAAAGGCGACCTGAGGTCTTGATCTCTTCTTAAGCCGCAACTTGAAGAGCCTGCTGAGAATTCAGGAGGGATAAAATGCCAAGAAAACCTAATTTATTTATGGCTGCTCGAGGCAATGTCGTAGAAGGTTATATCTTGTTAAAGAAAAAAAAGAAGGGCGCAAATATGCCTCCCAACTGGATTGAACGGGCGTTTGAAGCTCGAAAAAATCGTGAAGACAAAGTTGCCTCTCTTCTTCAATCTAAAAGTATTGATAATTTACTCTTAACAGGTGGTATTTGGGAAAAAATCTGGAAAAAGTTTAAGCCACTAAAGGAATTATCAATACTTGTGCAATGGCAAAAACGATATGAAATTGAAAATTTTTACAAGGGAATTAGAGTGCTATTTGAACTTGAAAGACATGGCACATCAAAAAGGTAAATTATAAAAGAAAAACCAAAAGGCTTAGGGATCTGGTGCATATTCATCAACCACTAGGGAAAACGTAAGGCCAAGAAGATCGCGAAGGACAAGCGCCTAGCCATTGAGGCGATGCCTTCAAGATGATTCCATGAGGGGAATTCAGAGGCCTAGGTAATCATTGATGCCAGTGCTTTTATTGTTTATAAAGATATGGAAGCTTGGGCATTCAAGGCACTTACCAGGTTAGTAATACGGTTGGTAAATTATAATTCAAAAAATTAATCCTTATAAAATACCATGAATACTGATGTAGGAATTGTTTGCCCTCTGGGCCGAGAGGCCAAAGGAATCGCGGATTATCTGGTTGATAAGAAATGGGTTAATGTGGCTGGCAGGACAGTATTGCATGGTCTTCTAGATGGGCGGCGGGTAACAATCCTGAAAAGCGGGGTGGGGAAGACCCGCGCAGCGGCCGGAACTCAGCTCCTTATCGATCAATATCACCCACGCTATATCATTAATTTCGGAACAGCAGGGGCGATTGATGATGCGTTACGTGTAAAAGACGTGATAGTTTCCACACGGGCGGTAATGTATGATACAGATCATAATGACCCGGAGAAGACCATTTTTTATGCAGATCCAGAGCTTTTAGGGTTAGTAAGAGACATGCCAGGAATTCGCATGGGCACCATCTGTACCGCGGACAGAGCGGTGAGTTCCGATTGTGTTCGTAAAAAGCTGGCTTGTGAATATCAGGCTCTCTGTGCAGACTGGGAAGGGGCGGCAACATTGGAGGTGTGCAAGCTCAACGGAATTCCCGGTCTTGTTTTCAGGGTTATATCTGACAAAGCAGGCACATTTGCCAGGCTGCAATTCCTATTTCATAACAGGGTGGCCATTCTCCGCGGGGCTGCTGTATTAGCTCAATTTATCCGCAAAATCCCCTTAACTGAAGGATAAGATGAATCGATCAGTTCATCTAATGAAAACAAAATGCTCAATTAGGGAGGCTTAAATTACTGGAAGCCCCTCAAAAGACAACGAATAATAAGTTTCACCGCTGTCATATGGTATATGAGGGGCAAATTTTTTCTTTTTCGGGCAAGGGGGGCAAGTCCCACGCCGGGTAATTTAAACAATTGAAATGCCATAATAGAGCATATCACCCCATCAGCCCAATATCTCTGTCTCGATGTTCAATTCGTGTCCGATGTGGACAAGATCCTGGAACACGGCTTCTGATACGGGAATACCTTCGGATCTCCTTTTAAGCTCACATAGGTGTTCAATTTCACCTGGGAGGTAAATTCGCTCCACTTCTTTGGCGCGTGGAGACGAGTGGATTTTTTGAACTAGATAATCCGCCCGATTCTTGAACTCCTGTATAGGAATAAAAGCATCCACGTTAATTGCCATCATGAAATGGCCGATTCCCACGGTTGCAGAAGGGTACGCAAGCCACAAGGGCATTTCATCCAGAATCTTTCCCCCGGAAAGGACTCCAGAAAGGATTTCTCCTATGACTCCTAGGCCGTATCCTTTATAGCCCAGCGGGAGAAGCGCACCTCCAGTCCCGCCCCCAAGTGCGTTGGGGTCGTCCGTGGGGTTTCCCTCCTCATCAATAAGCCAGTCCATAGGAATTTTTATGCCTTTTTTTTCCGCCAGGCGAATCTTTCCACCAGCCACGGTGCTGGAGGCCATATCCAGGACAATGGGAAACTCCTTTTCCGTAGGAACGGCTATGGCGATTGGATTATTTCCGATGAACCGACCCTTTCCACCCCATACACACATAATGGGGGCTGCATTGGTATTCGCAAGCCCTATCATGTCCTGCTTAAGTGCCATCATAGCGTAATAGGCAGCCGCGCCGAAATGGTCGCTGTTGAATACACTGGCAACGCCAATGCCGGTGTTTGAAGCAAGTCCCATGGCCTCTTCCATGGCGTGCTTTCCCACTACCTGTCCCATGCCCCGATCGCCATCCAGGCGGACAAAAGAGGGCCCCCGCCTGACAGCATGAATCTGCGGTTTCGGATTGGCACCGCCCTCTAAAAGCCTCCGGATGTAAGATGGCAAGCGCAAGACACCGTGGGAATCGACCCCCCGAAGATTGGCCGCAATCAAGGAGTCCGCCACAGTCCAGGCATCATCATGAGACAATCCGGCCTTCTGAAATGCTCGTAAGGAAAATTCCATTAACTGACCTTCATTAATTATTTTTTCTTTTTCTGCCACGATACCTTCTCCTTTTGTTGATTTCTTTGGCTGTTATTATATCCAAATGAACGAGCTCCATTTTTTAAAGCATTCAGGCGTTTTTCAATTAATTCCTTCAACCCAGATTTTCAGCGACAAAGCTCTAAAATCCGGGGCCACATCCTGTTGGTATATATCTTTTAATTGCATGCCGTCTTTATTGTTTTGTGACGAGGATTTAAGCAGATAAAGCTCATTTAAATTCTAAGAAATCATAAGGCCACAGGTTGCTTTATCTTTGCCATGGATTTGGCTGTGTTATAAACGTTCTTGCGGATCTCATTATCTTCCGGTTTTACCACGTGGCCAGTTAGCCAGATCTGAAAACCATTCGGCTTGGAGCCACTAAAGGTTCATCAAAGCAAAGTTCTGGAGCGCACTGTCCACAGTGTGGTGGGAATGGGCCAGCAATGGTTCATCAAAGAGCTTTATATTATAACAAGCCTTGTCCAAAGCAACTCGAACCTTCATGACAAGAGAATAAATAAATACTCGCATAATGTCAAAGATTACAAATTTCGCGACAACGTAAATTCTCAGTAGAAAAAGCCCTTAAATGCCGTCTCTTCAGAGGATTACACAATCCCGGCATAGTTGTCCATCAGGATGGCAAATTAGAGCCAAGGATGTGGTTTTGTTAATACTGGTATAAAGATGGCTTAAACCTTCTTAGATTGAAGGATTGCGGGTATAAATGATTACCGAGGGGTATAAGACCCAGACCTCATAAACGAAATCTTCAAAATAAACCTGATAGGACGTCCATTCAATTTCTTCATCCCTATCTAACGAAAAGGCCTCGATCTCGATCAGTTCATCCAATACACCGCGGAGTTCCACAAATGTTAGATCATAATCCGTGAATACCCTGAATATTTTATTATTGTGATGAAAGGGATAAACGTCCATTTTCACTCAACTAGATGCCTTTATAAAATAATAATATAACAACAAACCTCTTGAAGTCTACATTAAAATATATCGAGCCGGCAGTAATGTCCGGTTTACTTTACAATAAAATCAAGTAGTTGCAAACACGGATGG
>CAZTAS010000183.1:0-13252 GCA_964611635.1 uncultured Thermodesulfobacteriota bacterium | reverse complement strand
TCCGTTTTGGAAAAGATACATATTCTTACATGTGGGGCCGCGATGGGGCCTTCGTCGCTGCCGCTTTGGCGAAGGCAGGCTACCCAGATGTGTGCAGGAAATTTTTCGACTTTTGCTCTCGTGTTCTATCAGAGGAAGGATATCTTTACCAGCATTATAATCCTGATGGATCACTGGCCAGCAATTGGCACCCATGGTTATTGGACGGGAGAGCGGTAATTCCCATACAGGAGGACTCGACCGCTTTGATTCTCTGGGCGCTCTGGATACACTACCAGAATTCTAAAGAAATAGGATTCATCAGACCTCTCTACAATGAGCTCATTCAAAAATCTGCCGACTTTTTGGTGACTTACCGAGATCCTGAGACCCTACTGCCCATCCCCTCCTATGATCTCTGGGAAGAGCGTTTTGGAGTACACTCCTTTACTGTCGCAGCAGTAATTGCTGGCCTCAGGGCGGCAGCGAATTTTGCAAGACTCTTTCAAGATGCCTCCCTGGCAGAGAAATATGACAAAGTGACCGAACAAATGAAGGAAGGGCTTACCAAGCATCTGTACCACACTGGCCTGAAGAGGTACGCCCGCTCCGGTTACAGAAAAGGTAAAGGCTATGAACTCGATGAAGTGATCGATGTCAGTATGTTGGGACTCACGATTCTGGGAGCATTGCCTCCCAAAGATCCGCGGATGGTCGAAACAATGAAGGCAATACGTCAGCAATTATGGCTCAAAACCCCTGTTGAAGGTTGTGCACGATACCAGAATGATGTTTATCAACGGCCGAATGATAGCCCACCAGATATTCCAGGCAATCCCTGGTTTATCTCAACGCTCTGGTTAGGAGAGTATTTTATTGCTCGTGCCGAAAGTCTTCAGGAACTTCACGAAGCCCTTCCTTACCTTGAATGGTGCGGGAAGAACGCGATTCCTTCCGGTGTGTTTGCAGAGCAGGTGCACCCTGTAAACAGTTCTCCTCTCTCTGTTTCACCGCTCACATGGAGCCATTCCGCTTTCGTGTGGACAGTATTACAATACACCGAAAAGTTCAATTCATTAAAAAAATAATGGCGTTTGAGACAACAGGTTTGTCATAAGACGTGTATAACGTACTACAATCAGTGGTCATCTATGATTCTTTAACTAAACTGCTTATATTGCCTTGGTCGTGACTGTAATCTATGACTTTTTCATCAGTCTGTCTATATCAATAAGTATTACGGGCCTATCTTCCAACTTAGCTATTTTTATAAACTCATCATTTATGTCTGATGCAATCTGAGGCGCATGTTCTATTATACCTGAGGGTATCCTTAACACCTCTGATACAGCGTCCACTAAAAGCCCCATAGTGGTTCCCTGCAAATCCATTACTATTATCCTTGATCTCTCGTTGAAAGTCCTCTTGCATACATCTCGGCTGACAACTTTTCTACACAACCGGTATTCCCACGAAAATAATCTTTAAGTTTAGATTTGAATGGCTTGATACTGTCCCGGATCTGAGGTACTTCTATTTGTACAACTCCTTCTCCTGTTTTTACCTGGCGAGGCTCATATCAACTTCTGTATCCCTCAATAGACTTGTCTTTTTTCCTCTCATAATGGTCCCCCTATAGAAATTCTGTCACTTCTGCCTCCGTCAGGTCCTGCATAAGTATCGGCATCCCTTTTTGTAAAACCATCTTCAGAATGTTCTCCCCTTCTGCTCCATTCGTTAATATCCCATCTAACTGCTTGCGATATTTTTTCGCCTGGTAGTATTCTTTTCATAGGGCTTCGGTCTCCTTTCTTTTATTCATTTCTTAGGCTTTAAAAGAATACCCGAAGCCTTTCTCTTTTTACAGGTATTTTCGGGCATTACCATGACGATGTTATCGGTATGTGTGTTTCTACCAGTAATCTTACATTTTTGTGGTACATCAAAAGTGAAGATAAGTCGGTGAAACAATTGGCCGACACTTGATTTGACAATGTCTGCAAGATCAAGTCCTTGTTTTCACAACTTAAAACATAACTAAGACAATATTTCCGACCCCCTTTGGCCATCTATTTCATGACCAAAACTCACACAAAATCTACCCATATAAAATGTAATTTGTACCATATCAGGCACTTATTTATCCCATTCATCGACACATAGGGCGGATATAAACCTCGCCCCTACTTCGTTGAAAAATTTAACGACCGAATTTTACTTCTTTGACTGCAACTTAGTATAATGGAGCATCCATGCAAGCGTAAAGGATTACAAGGTTGGTGAAATTTCAGAGGTATAGGAACATGCTGTTCTCCCTGAACTTAAAAATCTTAATTACCAGAAAAAATGATTGGCGTGAAATTGTTCTTTACTTTAATTTGCTTTTAATATAATGTTGATATTTAGACTAAATGTAACGCCTTTTCACCAGACTGACAAGCAATTATGTAACCTGTAAGAAGGCTTTGCTAAAAATTTTTTAATAATCATTTTCAGGAAAGGAGAGAAAGCGGTGGTATCAATCAATAAAAGGGGTCAAAAGATAGGCAAAGAAGTTATTGAAGAATATAAAGAGATCAGTGTGGGAGACATCGGGCACATATTAGAGGCGTCCAGGTTTATGGATATTGGCATCAAACCGGTTTATAAAGATGTCAAACTGGTAGGACCTGCATTTACGGCGCTGATGCTTCCCGGAGATATTATCCTCAGCCGCAAGATCATTGAATTGGCAGAACCTGGAGACGTGATTGTTATCGATCGCTGCGGAGACGTTCAGTACGCGTGCTGGGGGGGAGCGGTCACATTATTCTCCAAGGTGAAAGGTCTTGCGGGGCTTATCGTAGATGGCTCCATAACTGACAGTCTGGAGATTACCGATATGAAATGGCCAGTTTTTTCACGAGGAATCTCAGGATTGGTGGGAAGAAGGCTGGATAAAGGAGGAGGAATCAATATTCCCATAAACTGTGGCGGAGTGGTTGTTCACCCAGGTGATCTCATTGTTGCAGATGATGATTGCATTGCCGTAATCGACCCTGATGAGTCTCAAGAGCTATTAAAAAAATTACATGAACGTTTCCGCGACATACCTTCTATCAGAAAGTGGATCGCCGATGGAAAACCCCTGAAAAATCACCCTAACGCGGACTTATTAAAGAAAAAATAGACCTATGATGATGCCTGTGGCTTCTTTTGCGTTTTGTTAGAAAAGCTCTCTAGGTTATTTTGCAAAACATATGAAAATTGATGGCGAGACGATGAGACTATAAAGGCAGCATAATTATTACTCTCCTTTGCTTGAGAAGTCAAGAGTCTCGTAAGGCGCGTCTAATGGTTAGGAGCATTGGGTAAGGGAGTGCCCAGTGCCTGAGCAGGAAAGGAGGAAAAAATGAGAGGGAAATATTTTATTTTAAGTGTGCTAATTGTGGGGATTTCACTAGCAATAGCCTTTGGAAACTCAACATTTAGGCTCAACCCTGGCCCTGCCCAAGCCACTCCAGCCCCTGCGCCGGAAAAGATCGTATGGAGGGCCCAATCCTCGTGGGGTGCTGGAGTTCCTGTTCTTCAGGAGTCGGCGGTATTTTTTGCCAAAAAAGTTGGTGAGCTAACAAATGGAAGATTGGTTGTTAAGATGAACCCTGGTGGCAGCATAGTGCCGGCTTTCACAGAACTGGAAGGGGTGCATAAAGGTACAATCGACCTGGCGTGTACCGCTTCCACCATCTGGCTTGGGAAAATAGTATCCGCCCCTCTCTTTGGCTCTGTTCCTGGCGGTTTCGAGCAGCAGGAATATTTGGGCTGGCTTTATGCGGGTGGAGGAATGGAACTCTGGCAAGAGATGTACGATGGGAAAGGCTTTAATGTTCGCGTTTGTCACCCCCATGCGGTAATTAGCGCGGAAAATTTTTCCTGGTCTCACAAACCTATTCGTAGCTTAAAAGATTTTAAGGGACTAAAATTCCGGACAATAGGTTTTTGGGGAGAGGCTCTTGCCAAGTTGGGCGCCTCAGTGGTGACTTTGCCTGGGGGGGAGGTTTATCCAGCATTGGAAAGGAAAGTGCTTGATGCCGCAGAATTTAGCATCCCTGCGGTGGACAAGGTTTTGGGCTTTCAAGAAATTTGCCACTACCTGACCGTCCCAGGAGTGCATCAGCCAAGCTTAGTGTTGGAGACGATAGTAAATAAAAAGTCGTGGGAAAAGTTGCCGGATGATTTGAAACCTTTGGTTGATGCAGCAGCCGATGCAGCTATGGTTTGGTGCCTGGCTCATGGAAAAAAGAAAAATGCAGACGCAATGAAGTTCTTCAGGGAATACGGTGTTGAAATAATAGAGTTGTCGCCTGAGGTGCAGCGCCAGATCAAGAAGGCATGTGAGGAGGTTATTGATGAGCATGCCAAGAAAGACTCCTTCTTCGCTAAGGTGTTAGACTCACAAAAAAAGTTCCACGCAGTTTGGAGACCCTACGAAAAGCTTATCACTTTTGAGTATGATTGAGTGTGGGAGTCGAAGTGGTCCGTGATAATAGTTGGTAAGCAAAGCCAAAACTACCCTGGCCCCAGGGCAGTTTTGGCTCAATCACAAGTTAGCATTTCCTCATGAACATCTTGGGAACTCTTATAAAGTATATTGACCTCAGCAGTAACTGGTCTGGGAAAATTGTTAGCTGGTTTATTTTCTTTCTCATACTGGAACTTGCCTATGATACAGTGGCAAGATATGGCTTTAATGCCCCTACGGCGTGGTCTTACGACATTTCCTATATGCTTTATGGTGCTCTGTTTATGCTCGGGGCAGCTTATACTCTCCTGGTCGATGAGCATATAAGAGTTGAAGCCTTTTATGAGCGATTTCCCCCACGAACAAGAGCATTTATTGACTTGATTGGTTATTTGGTGTTTTTCTTCCCCTCAGTGGGGGTACTTATTTATTTTGGGATCGATTTTGCCTGGGAGTCCTGGAAACTTAGGGAAACTTCTATCACTTTTTGGGCCCCTCCTGTCTATCCGCTAAAAGTTTTAATCCCTATAGCAGCCTTCTTGCTCCTGATTCAAGGAGTAGCAAAATTCATTCGCACTTTAGTTTTTATTATTAAGGGGATTAAGTTTTGAGTCCTGAGATTTTAGTCATATTGATGTTCGCTGGGCTTGTGATTGGGCTTTTGATGGGGATCCCTGTTGCTTTTGTCATGTTGGGCATTTCATTAATAGTTGGAGTTATTGGGGCGGGATCGGGCTTTTTTCATATGATGCTTATTCGAACTTTCCATGTAATGGCTGATTATATTCTTGTCGCTGTTCCCTTATTTATTTTTATGGGAGTGATGTTGCAACGCTCTGGTGCTGCCGAGCATCTTTACTCCGCACTGCACATAAACCTGGGAGGTTTCAGGGGGGGATTGGCAGTTACAACGATCTTAGTCTGCACCTTGATGGCCGCTGCAACGGGAATTATTGGTGCTCCTGTGGTTGCCATGGGTCTTTTTGCCCTCCCTGCTATGATTAAAAGAAACTATGACAAGGCGTTGAGCGTTGGTAGTGTTTGTGCTGGAGGGACCTTAGGCATCCTTATCCCGCCCAGTGTTATGATGGTTGTATATGGACCCATGGCTGGGATCTCTGTGGGTAAGCTTTTTATGGGTGCCATTTTCCCTGGATTAGTTCTTTCTGCTCTTTTTATTGTTTATATATCCGTAAGGTGTGCTTTAAAGCCAGAGCTAGGACCAGCTTTACCTCCTGAAGAAAGAGCATTTTCCATAGGTAAGAGAGTCTTAATGATTATGACTTCCTTACTTCCTACTATCTTCCTTATTCTTTCTGTTCTGGGGGTAATTTTCTTCGGAATAGCCGCTCCTACAGAGGCTGCAGCTATAGGTGCTCTCGCCAGCATATTACTGGCTGCCGGGTATGGAAATTTGAACAAGGAAACTTTACAGGTTGGGGCCTACCGAACTTTAATAGTCTCCAGCATGATTCTCCTGACAATAGTGGGAGCTTTTGTGTTCTCGGGTACTTTTTTTATGATTGGAGGCGCGGATATAGTGACAGATTTGCTGCTGGGGCTACCTTTGGGCCGTTGGGGCCTGCTTGGAGTGATGCTGTTTGCTTACTTTATTCTCGGTGTGCTTATGGAATGGGTTGGTATAATTCCTATTCTTGTCCCTCTTTTTACACCCTTGGCTATTGAGCTCGGCTTCGATCCCTTGTGGTTTGCTATCCTTTGCTGCGTTGTTATGCAAACATCTTTCCTGACACCACCTATGGCACCGGCCATTTTTTACATAAGAGGGGTTGCCCCCAAAGAGGTGAAGTTTGGTCAGCACATAGTCCGTGGCGTCATTCCTTTTATAGGCCTTCAATTAATTGCTGTGTTCCTAATTATTGTTTTCCCACAGCTGGCCTTATGGCTCCCCAGCATGATGGTAAAATAATAAGGATAAAATAAAGAAAGTTGTTGATGAGATTTTTATTAGAATTTTTTTATACTAAGTTGCGCTCAGTTCGATAACATAAAGAGCAATCCTGGATATTTCTAGGATACTGAGTTCTCCTTTTTACCCTTCATAGGAGTGAGGTTTATCCCCGCTCGAAAGAGTGAGTAATACCACCGAGAACGTAGGTGGCAATGCTTTGCTCATTAGTTAGAGAATCCATATCGCTATACTAGATTTCAAGTGATAATCCTTTAATGCTCCACCTTTGTTAAGACAATTACAATCCATTTTCATTATTGACAAAAGAATCGCTTCATGGTTAACTTTCTTATACGAATCAAAGGGGGGTGATTGATGAAAAAGACCTTTAAAATTTTAAACTTGATATTACACTTTACTTCAGAAATTTAATTCCGCTTGTAGATCAATATTCCATCTACTTTAAAAGTATTTTAAAGGCCTTCCAAAGAAAGAGAATCCAATCAAATTTAATCCCTATAAAGCCAAACCTTTCGTGATAAAGGGGCGGGAAGCGAAGGGTCTTTGAATCTAATCAATGATACACATAAGGAGGCCAGATGTTTTCCTATATGGTCTGGACTCCGAATCCAATGGTTCTCGCTTTGGTGCCCGTGTCGATGCAGGGGGAGCCCCCATGCAGTTGAAATGCCATAAAGAATTCCCACGCCCAGGCCTCCCAGGCCGTAAAATAAGTATAATATTTGAGGAGAAGATGCACGGGAGGCTGGTAAGTTAAATCGGTGTCTCCTTTTCTTCTGAGCCCCCATAAAGAATAGGTGCCGTCAAAACTGAACAAGGAATTTCTACGCGATGTCCATTATGATATTTTCTAAAAAAACTCGACGTCTCTCAATGGTTATTTCAAATACAAGAGTCGCCTGAATAAAGAATAACATGTGCTGCGTGGTTGCTGGGAGGTTTCGGAATGGGGAATGATACAATATCGGATTCTGCTTATCGGTGGGGGTGAATCGCGTGATGACGGGCAAATACCGGTACCTGGAATGACATCCAGTCGGCGGAAGTGGTTTGGCCGAAATCCACCAGGCCCTCTCCAATAAGCGCCATGTTCTAGGCTCCTCCGCCCGTTGACATGGAAGATGTTCTGAGTTTCGGCTCTGAGTACTTGTTGATAATTGCCGATAGGGTTTCAATAATTACATAACCGGTAGAACCCAAGCTGGCCGATCCCATTTGCAGGGGCCTGCTCTCTGCAAAGGCTGGACTAATTCCCCACAGCCCGATACTCATTATAGCTAATGCTGTGCCCGCGCCCAGAAATACGCGACGGCCCATTTCAGTTCTCCAACCTTCATGCTTCTTGCCGTATGTCATATTTGTTCCTCCTGCTACAGGTTTCGAGGTCGAAATGCCTTGGATTTATTGTCGACCTCGTTTTCTTAGCGAATAAAGCCTTTCTGTGAACTGGTAAATTGACTTTGCATTGATGTTGCTTTTCGAGCCTCTTATGCGATCCTTACTCAAATAACAAAGCTAAATTAATATCTGTTCGAAATAGAGCTCCCTCCTTTCTGCAACCGTACTGTAAAGTTGCCCTCATTTTCAGGTTTTTGTTTCAGGATACGAATCTGTTTCCCGCCATCAAGGTTCGTACCAACTCCGGGGTAGTGGGAGACTTGACCCAGCCAGGATCTGTCGGCTCTCCATACCCAAGAGCACGGTGTCCTTGTATCTCACCCCTGCGTCATTACCCAGTCCCACAGTCTCTTTCATGGTAGGTTCGCACCACTGGATTTCATCACGAAAATGCTATGAACCGGCTGAAGAAATTTTCTACCATTTAAGGTATAACTTCATGAATTTTACCCGATGACTTCTTTAAGGACCCGCAGAAAGTTTCCCCCCATGATGAGCTGGATCTCCTCTTCCCTGAAGCCCCTGGCCATCAACGCAGCGGTCAGGTTGGAAAGCTGGGGGATTCCCTCCAGCCCGGCAACGTCGCCTGAGGGCGCATCGGCCGACAGGATCCGATCCTCCGGAGGGCAGGTTGTCATATCTTTGGTCAAGTCCGTTATCAAATCAGAAGCAAATCCAACGTGATCAATTCCAACAAGGTCCGCGATGTGCTGAATGTGGTCAACCACTGACTCGACGCTGGGATTTTTGTTGGCAAGGAATCGAAACACAAGCGTCACGCCCACTACCCCACCGGTTCGAGCCACTGCTCGTATCTGTTCGTCGGTGATATTGCGGGGGTGGTCAACTAAGGCACGGGCATTGCCATGGGAAACTACCACCGTTTTGGTTGATGTCTCAATGATATCCCAGAAACCCCTCTCATGGATGTGGGCCGCGTCAACCACGATCCCCAGACGATTCATCTCAGCAATTACTCGTTTCCCAATCCGAGTGAGGCCTCCCCCTCGCGGCTCCCCGGCGCCGTCTGCCAGGAGATTAGCTCTATTCCACGTAAGGGAAAGAGTCCGCACCCCTAGTCGATGGAGAATCCCCAATATCTCCAGGTTAGTCCCGATGGACTCTCCACTTTCGATACCCAGAATGCAGGCGATTTTTCCTTCTCGTATGGAACTCTCAATATCAGAAAAACGCTTCACCAGTGTTAATTCATCCGAGTTTTCATCAATGGACGCCAGCAGGAGCTCCATACGGACAAGTACGCTTCGCAGGGCCTTTTCAGGAAGAACCAGGGCACCTTCGCCTCCCAGAGAGACGGGTAGCACTTGTACATTAACTCCGCCGCCTCTCAGACGAGGTATCCAGATTCGTTGAAAGACATCTTTTTCTCCCCGGGCCTTACGCGTCATTAAATCCAAGTCGATGTCGTGGTGAAAATCCACCACTGTTATCTGTTTGTGCAACGCTTTGGCTTGATTTATTAAGTCTTGATTAAATTCCACGTTTATTTTGTTATTGTTCATAAAGTGCATCCTCCTCACAAGAGTAATCAAAAGTCTCGAGTTTTCTTCCTGATTTCAGCTATCACTCCTTGAGCCGGGGATCGAAGGTGTCACGAAGCCCATCACCCAGGAGGTTAAAACCCAAGACGACTATAAAGATGGCCAGGCCAGGCAGGAATGCCACGTGGGGTGCCGTTACGATGAAATCCCTTCCGGATGCCAACATATTCCCCCAGTCGGCTATGGGTGGCTGTGTTCCCAAACCCAAGAAGCTCAGACTGGCTGTGGCAATTATCTTATTCCCAAGGTCTAGGGTTCCGGTGATGAGAATAGGCGTCCAGATGTTTGGAAATACATGGCAAAGAATCATCCTTAACGAGGAACCACCCAAGCTTCTGGCAGCATCAACGTATTCCTTCTCCTTTACTGATAGTGTTGATGCACGGGCGATACGGGCATACAGAGGAATTCCTACTATTCCCACGGCCAACATGGCATTGAACAAACCTGGACCAATTCCCGCTATCATGGCCATAGCGAGCAGGATATATGGAAAAGCCATGAGAATGTCCATAATCCGCATTAGCACTTCATCGAGCCATCTCCCGAAAAAGCCAGATATAAGGCCTATCGTGGTTCCGATCATCAAAGCAATAAATGTCGAGATCAATCCTGCCAGCAACGAGATGCGGGAGCCCCATACCATGCGGCTCAGCATATCCCGACCAAACTGATCGGTACCCAGGAGATGTCCTGGTGTAAGAATCTGCTTCAGTCTTTTGGGTGCGTCGACGTGGTTCGGATTGACCACCGGCAATAACGGAACGCAGATAGCTATAATGATAAAAAATAATATAATAGCTAATCCAAAGATAGCAAGTTGGTTGTGCTTGAATCGAAGGATAATTTGGGCTATCTCTCCCCGTTCAGGGCGGCCTTTATTTCCGGATGAATAGTCCATAGATTGAGTTGAATCCTTTGGAATATATCATCTTTCAAAATTACTTATATTTGATTCTGGGATCCAAGTATGCATAACTCAGATCCACCAGAAGGTTGATGAGGGCAAATATTCCTGCCGTAAAGAGGACTGCGCCCTGGACCAGAGGAAAGTCTCTCCTCAGGATTCCTTGATACACAAGACGTCCCAGACCTGGCCATCCGAACACTGTTTCCACTAACACGGCACCGCTCAGAAGGATGCCAAACTGCGCTCCTATGACAGTAATTACGGGAATAAGGGCATTCTTGAGCACATGCCGATAAATGATTTGGTTTTTGTTGAGGCCTTTGGCCCATGCCGTCCGGACATAGTCTAGGCGAATCACTTCCAGCATCGTGGAGCGACTCAAGCGAGCTACAATACCCACGGAGCGTGCTGAAAGGGCCAGGCCTGGCAAGATCAAGTGTTGGCATAGATCCCAGATGCTACCCCCAGAGGGAGAGTGCATCCCAGAGACCGGCAGCCACCCGAGCTTAACCCCAAAAAAGATAATAAAAATCAATCCTAGCCAAAAGACAGGCGTGCTCACCCCGAAAAGGGCAAATATCATGCTAAACTTATCGAAAATGGAGTATTGCCGCGTCGCACTGATCACCCCAACGAAGATTCCTAAAATGGTTGATATGATAAGAACCAAAGAACGTAAGGATGAGAGTGGCTTTGAATTTAAGGATAACTTCTGGCAGCACCGGCCGGTTCATCCAGATGGAACGACCGAAGTTCCCTTGAAGAATATTCCCTAACCACTTGAAATACTGAATGTGGGGAGGTTTATCCAGCCCAAGCTCATGGCGAAGCCGCTCCATTGCCTCGGGGGTGGCATCAGCCCCCAGCATTAGGAGTATTGGGTCACCAGGTGAAAGGTGTATTATTAGAAAGACCACAGTAGCCACCCCCAGCATCACCGGGATCAACATGAGAAGACGTCGGCATATGTATTCAAACATCGAGCACCTTTTCAATCATTGGCCCGGCGAAAACCATAGATGGTTTGGTAGCGCCGGGCCATGACAATAAAACAATCAAACCTCTATGGGGCTAATCCTCTACATAAGTTCCCTCAAAGTAGTGGTTGAAATTCGGATGAAGCTTGAAGCCATGTACTTTGCTGCTTACAGCCACGATTGACACCCCATGATCAACAAAAATGAACGGTGCATCCTCGGTGATGATCTCCTGCGCCTTGTCATAGAGAGCTTTTCTCTTTTCAAAATCCACGATTGCTCGTGCCTTTTCAACGATCTTATCGTACTCGGGGTTGCAGTAGTGGGCAGTGTTCCAACCCTTTGGTGCAAGCTGGCTGCAGTGGAACATGCTATACGTGTTATTGTCCGGATCACCCACAATGGAGCTCCAGGAACGGGCGCTCAAATGGAATCGCCCTTTCATCAGGTACTCCTTCTGGAACGCCCCCCACTCGTATGTATGGATCTTGGCTTTGATCCCAACATCGGCCAAATTGGCCTGTATCATCGTTGCGATAGCCACGGGGTCCTGCATACCTGTTCCAGATACAGGGATGATAAAGTCGCACTCGAACCCATTGGGATAGCCCGCTTTAGCCAGAAGCTTCTTCGCCTTCTCTGGGTTATAAGGGTAGCCGACCAATTTCTTGTTTTCCCATAGGCCGAAACCGCTGGATATAATCCCCTTCGAAGGGGAGCCTGTCCCCTTGAGAATATCCCTGCTGATTACTTCCTTGTTGACGGCGTAGTTAACAGCTTGACGAACCCTCTTATTTTTGAAAGGCTCGAAAGACTCCAGATTCATAACCCCGTACCAGATGTGGCGACTTTTCAATTCTACAAGCTTGAATCGGGGGTCCTTCCTCAGGGCCTCCAGGCTGTCAGGAGGAACGTTTTGGATAAAGTTAACCTGGCCAGTCTGGAGTGCAGCGACCCTAGCCTGAGCTTCGGGGATAAATGTCATTATAATCTTCTTGGGATAGACCTTCTTGTCCCAGTAATCGGGATTTCGCTCCAACACGATTCTTTCCCCTCTGTCCCAGCGAACGAACCGGAAAGGGCCTGTCCCCACGGGGTGGGTCATCGTCCCACGGCTGCCGTATTTCCGAACCGCTGATGGGCACACGATCTCGCCTACGCTGGTTGTCAAGTATTCCAAGAAGGGGCCTAGAGGTATTCTGAGGGTCATCCGAAACGTGTATTCATCTACAACCTCATACTTGATGACCTCCGAAAGCCTTCGCATCTGGCGGGCGAAGCTAGCCTGCTTGTGATATTTGTTGTTTTTGTCCAGAATCCGGTCGTAGTTGAATTTTACAGCCTCTGCGTTGAACGGGGTGCCATCGTGGAACTTAACACCCTTGCGCAGGTAGAAGGTATACACCTTGCCATCCTTTGAGATATCCCAGCGCTCTGCCAGACCAGGGTGGACACCGGCTCCTTCGAACCTTGCATACACCAGGGGGTCATAGATAGGGGTGTTGCATTGCCGGTCAATGACCGATGGAGAGCTATGCTGGGGGTCCAGGCTATTGGGCTCCGCCTCGAAGCCGATGATTAATGTGCCACCTTTGCCAGCGGCTGTTGCGTGCGTTTGAAACAGCCACCAACATATAAACATAACTGACATAACCACAAGCGTAGAGAAAAAAAGGCTTCGGCTCGGCTTTGTCAATGATTTCATTTTATCCCAGATTTTGCATTTGGGCGTGAAAATACTGTTGAGCAAAGGGGATAAATATATAAAAATGCACCTTGTTTTAAGCCAATAAAATCTCTCAACAAGGAGCACAAAAAAATGAAACGAAAAAAGAATACTACAGCCCGAAGCGTAAATCAAGTAAAAATTGAATTCACCCGAAAACCCATCACTCCTTTTGGCGGAATTGCCACCTTGGTGGCAAAATTTCTTGAGCTCATTGAGTCCAGATCCTGGGTGGAAGGCTCTATTCCCATAGCGGAGAGCTCCAA
>CAZTAS010000182.1:0-13333 GCA_964611635.1 uncultured Thermodesulfobacteriota bacterium | reverse complement strand
CTCACGGGAGCATCGACTGGTCTGATGGCAACTGGCACCACGTGGCCGCCACGTGGAGCCAGACGGCAGGGCTTGCCGTTTATGTTGATGGGCAGCTTCTCGCTTCCCGGGCTATTTTCGATCTGTTCGCAGGGGGGCTGGATCAGATCATAATAGGCTCCAACAACCACTATGGACAAGGTTATCTCTTCTTCGTGGAATCATGGCTGGACGAGGTTCAGTTTTACACCACTGCGTTAGACGCTGGTCAAATTCTGGCTCTTTATAATAATGGCGGCGCCCCGACCCCCACCCGTGGAGTGTTGCGCGGAAATGTCTCTGAGTCTGGTGGAGACGGCCTGGGGTTGGCCACCATCACGGTGACCCCAGGGAACTACACAACCGTCTCCAACACCGGGAGTGTCTTCGACGGCTCCGGCGCGGGGGGTTATGAAATGCGGATTCCTGCCGGGACTTACACCGTTACCGCCAGCAAAAGCGGATACATCTCTGCCTGTATTGAGAATGTGGTGCTGGAGCCGGGCTGCTCGATCACACTTGATTTCCTGTTGAGCCCCGGCAGTGGGTCAAGCCCCTGCAGCCAGTACACCGACAGTGGATGCACAGGCCAAACCGGAGTTACCGGGGACACGGGAGGGACAGGTGGTACAGGCGACACAGGCGGCACAGGCGATACAGGCACCACTGGAGACACGGGTGGTGGAATAGGCGACATTTTTAACGGTGGCACCGGTTCGACAGGTAGCACGGGCTCTACCGGAGACACGGGTGCAACAGGGGACACGGGCAGCACCGGTGATACCGGCGCGACCGGAGATACCGGTTCGACAGGTAGCACGGGCTCTACCGGAGACACGGGTACAACGGGGGACACGGGCAGCACCGGTGATACCGGCGCGACCGGAGATACGGGCTCCACGGGGGATACGGGTGACGATGGCGGCACAGGAGACACCGGCTCCACCGGAGACACCGGCGGCACAGGAGGCGCCCCCGGCGGTTGTCCGCTGGATTTCTCTTTGGCCTCAGTGGAGTATGGATTTGACGGCACTGACTACACCATGTCCATCGCCAATATCAATTTCCAGGGCCAGTCGTATACAGTTCTCTGGCAACTGGACCAGACCAATGGAAACTGGCTCTTATCCGGCATCGATATTGTCGCCACCGGCGAAGAGGAGGGCGCCTTGAATTTCAGCAATGCTGGCCACTTTTTTGCCGGCTGCAGCTTAACCCTGTGGAATCTTTTGTTTGGGGAAGAATATTACAGCGCTCTCTGGAGCCTGGATCTGAGTACTGGCGACTTGATCTTAAGGGGGGCGTGGCAATAAGCAAAAGGTGAGTCCGAGCCTGTAATACCAAGTTGCGGCCAAATGAGTAACAATTACTGTGAAATTATATAGCGGTATGTAAGGGCGGGGTTTAAACCCGCCCTTACTGCTTATGTGAACGCAGCTTAGTATAAGGGGGCGCAGACACTCCTGTATGATTGATGTTTGCTGCCTGATTGAAATACATTATGGGCTTTGGTGGAAACGCCTGAGTGAATATTGATAATGTTTTCGGTCCTGTCCGGATCCTCTTCCGTAGTAATGCCATTTGGGAAAATTGAAATCCGATGTAATGGACTTTGGAAGAAGGAGGACAGCCTTTAGGAATGATTCAAGATCGGGTACATTATAGAGATTGACTTCAAATCCCCAAGTATCTAATTTATCGAGGAGTTTTTGTAAATTTGGTGTCTTCCAGCTAACAGAAAAACGATTTATTCCCCATTCTCTAAATATAGTAAGTATATCCTTAGCTTTCTCTGGGACACTCACGATAAGGGGCACAAGAAAGTCAATAGGACACTGAATTATTGCCAATGGAAACTCTTTAGATAATTTACGAAATCCTTCTTTTTCTAATATCTCAACTTTACCGTTGAACCATAGGTGTGAATCATCAAATGTATGAACTTTTAATGATTCAATAGTCTTATCAAGCAGGATGTTGCCTTCCTTAAGGTCAAGCTTCAATGATTTCCCCGATTTCCGCACAAGTTCTATGACATCATCAAAGAGGAGAAAATCCTCATCTTCCAGGACAGGGGTTTTTTCAAAAGAATCATGCCTGAGTATTAAATTATCCCTGTGGGGATCCAAGCGGACATCCAACTCAGCCCATCGCACATCAGACGCAAAAAACTGGCGCAAATTTGCTGTATCATTTACGCCGTGCCAGACAAACTGCATTCGTTGAGGCAAGATCCTTTCTTGGATCAATTCAGTGATATCATAGACCTTCCCGCTCACTGCTCGGTCCGGTAATTTCCTGCGCTTGGACTTGAACATAGTATTGGCGTGAAGCAAGAGGATATTTTTCTGAACATCTATTCTTGATATTGTTTCAAGATTTTCCGGCTCATTCTCTATGAAAGCGAATATGATATAACCGGCATTTTGGAAATGGAGCACACCTGCAACCTTGGACTCCTTAACCTTCACGCCCCATCCGTAAGGGTTCATGTAAAGCAGTTCGTCGGAGAATTTGACCTTGTACTCCTTCCCAAGCTCATTGAGAGAGCGCAGCGTTTCTGCCCTGATGGATTCAGGGCGTCCCGTGTTCAAACCAACGTATGTATTAGGCTGGATTTGAAACCACCGGATGACCTCCATAACCCCGAAAAATGGACGATGGGCTTCAAGTATGGCATTCGAGGACCACTGATGCACCAAATACCAGTCAAGAATTTTCTCACTGTGTGCCTGCGGGATATTCATTCGTTCAAGCAAATTTTCCACCTGATCTTCGTGATCTCTAATGTCCGAAACCTTCAGGCTTTTAAAGAAATCGGTTCCATGGTTTTGATCGTAGGATGTCAGGACATAATACACCATGTAACGCATGTCAAGGATAGTTCCATCAATATCGAAAAGAATGATTAATTTCTTTTCCGGGTATAGAATTCTTGTTTTTTCGTAATACAAGGCAAGCTTGTTCATCCAGGTTTTCATCTTTTTTCCTTTTCAGTCGTATAGCATAAAAATTTTTTCAAATTAATACACATTGTCATGGTAAGAATCCTATATTCAAGGGCCCTCTTTTACACCCATATTGCTTCCATTATGACAAAAAAGCAGGGTCATGCTTTATGTGAATCCTCAATTGTTAAAAGGTTCTCGGGCAGGGCCTCGACAAATGCCTTGATCTCATCACGCACACGCCGGTAATGGACCAGTGCTTCTTCTTCGCTCCCGGTATTTTCAGCAAGCTCAGGTGGGTCATCGAAACCGACATGCACCACCTTTGTTGGGCCGGGGAATATTGGACAGATTTCATGGGCATGATCGCAAACGGTGACAACATAGTCGAATTCAATGTGCTTGATTTCATCAACATGCTTTGAACGCTGATGAGAGATATCGACGCCAACCTCCGCCATGACCTTCACCGCTTTCTCATCCAGTTCGCGCACCTTGATCCCGGCGGAATAAGCTTCTATTTGGTCGCTTCTAAAGTGTCGGGTCAACCCTTCGGCCATCTGGCTGCGGCAAGAGTTGCCGGTACATAAGAACAGCACTTTTAACTTCTCTTGTATCTGTTTCATACTATCTTTAATTCTAAATCAAGGGCTTTTTTAAGCCTACAACATGTCCCGCAAAATTTCAGATTCCGTGCAAGAAAGTCCTTCACCCATCTCATTGCTTGACGCGCAACTTCGGAAGCCTCATTTCCAAGGAGTGATATGACAATCCATTGGCTGCGGGATGTTTCTGACAAACGAGGCTGGAGGTAGCGCCCCTGTTTTTATTAATGTTATCTGCGCAAGCCTCCTACAACTCATGGCGTACGCTGCGGCCCGTGGCCATAAAAATGACCATCTCCGCTATGTTGGTGGCATGATCGGCTATGCGTTCAAGGTACTTGGATACGAACATAATGCGGATGGCGCGGGGAATGGTGTGGGGATCCTCCATCATAAAGGTAAGCAGCTCCCGAAAGATCTGGGAATTAAGATCATCCACAACTTCGTCCGATCTGATGACTTTCATGGCCTTATCGGCATCCTGATTGACGAATGCGTCCAGTGCTTCCCTCAACATGGACCTGGCGGTGTCAGCCATCCGCGGAATGTCGATGTAGGGCTTCAGGATCGGCTCCTCGTTGAGCTCCAGCGCCCGTTCAGCAATGTTGACCGCATTATCGGCAATGCGCTCCAGGTCCGCGTTGATTTTGATGGCCGTGGTCACAAATCGCAGATCGCTGGCCATGGGGTGCCGCATGGCGAGAAGCCGGATGCACCTTTCCTCCACCGCCACCTCTTGAGCGTCAATGGCATCGTCCTCTTGAATGACCTGTCGGGCCAGATTTGAATCCCTTTCTACAAGTGCCCGGTTGGCGTTGTATATGGCCTTTTCTACGCTTGCAGCCATTGTGAGAAGCTTTTCCCTGATTTCCAGAAGGAACCGATCAAAGTGGGAATTAATATGACTTTTTTCCATTTGTCCCTCTCTTCCTTTAAAGAAAGCCCGCTTATTTAGGATTGGGAGACCTGCGTGCCAGGGAATTAATTTATATTACCCGAACTTGCCTGTGACATAATCCTCGGTCTCTTTCCGCTGGGGGGTCAAGAAGATTTCCTCAGTAGGACCGATCTCAATTATTTCCCCTATGTAGAAAAATGCAGTCCGATCAGAGCAGCGGGAGGCCTGCTGCATGTTGTGGGTAACGATGACAATGGTGAAATCCTTCTTCAACTCCTGAATGGTCTCCTCGATTTTGCCGGTGCTGATAGGATCGAGGGCCGATGCCGGTTCATCCATGAGCAGTATATTCGGTTCATTGGCAAGTGTCCTGGCTATACAAAGTCGCTGCTGCTGTCCTCCGGAAAGGTCCAGTGCCGATGAATCTAATCTGTCTTGAACCTCTTTCCAGAGGTCGGCACGTCGGAGTGCGTGCTCCATTATTTCTTCCAGCATGTGTCGATCCTTCATCCCAGCCATCCTGGGCCCGAAGGTGATATTCTCGCGAATACTCATAGGAAAAGGGTTGGACTTCTGAAACACCATTCCCACTTTTTTGCGCAGGCTTTCCAGGCGAATGTCGTTCCTATAAATATCTTCACCATCTACCAATACTTTACCTTGCACAATAATGTCAGATAATACATCGTTCATCCGGTTAAAACAGCGTAGCAAAGTAGATTTTCCGCATCCTGAGGGGCCGATAAAAGCTGTGATCTGGCGATAAGGGATCTCTATGGAGATATTCTTGAGCGCGTGGATCTGTCCCCCTGCGTAGTAAAAATTCAGGTCTATGGTCTGGATGGCGGCTGTGGCTGATGGAGTTATCGCAACTTGAACCATACCTGGGGCACCCCCTATTGGATTACAAGGCTGCGCCACGGTAGCGTTTGCGCAGGCGGTTGCGCAGAATAACGGCGCTAGCGTTCAAAAACAACACGATGAGCAACAGCAGCAAGGCGGTAGTATAAACCATAGGCTTGGCCGCCTCAACGTTGGGAGATTGGAATCCCACGTCGTATATATGAAATCCCAGGTGCATGAACTTGCGCTCTAAATGGAAAAAGGGAAAGGTAAGATCCACGGGCAGGGCAGGAGCCAGCTTAACCACACCGGTGATCATCAGGGGTGCAACCTCTCCGGCCCCCCGGGCCACGGCCAAGATCAGCCCCGTGAGGATCCCCGGGCTGGCGTGGGGCAGCACAACGTGTCGGATCGTCTGGAACTTAGTAGCTGAGAGGGCCAGCGCCCCTTCCCGATTGGCGATGGGAACCGATGCGAGACCCTCCTCCGTGGCCACGACGACAACGGGCACCGTAAGCAGCGCCAGGGTGAGGGAGGCCCACAGAATACCGCCCGTGCCGAAGGTGGGTGTAGGCAGCCGATCCGCAAAAAACAATTTATCCAATCCGGCGCCCACGAAATAGATGAAAAAACCTAATCCAAACATTCCGAAGACGATGCTGGGAACTCCAGCCAGGTTGTTAACAGCCAAGCGAACCTGCCTGACTAGAAACCCTTCCCGGGCATATTCGTGGAGATACAGGGCCGCCAGGACACCCATGGGCACCACCGCCACGGTCATAATCATCACCATCATCACCGTGCCGAAAATGGCAGGAAACACCCCGCCCTCGGTGTTGGACTCCCGGGGATCGGCGGAAAGAAATTCCCAGATCCTTGATACATAGAGTTTTATTTTTGCCCCGCTGGTCATAGCATTGGGGCGGAAGAGTCGCACGATCTGGTCAAACCGAAGATTTTTGGATGTTTTTCCGTCAGCCAGCATCACTTCAATAGATCCTCCAATTCTTTTCCCCAACCCGGTTTTTTCTCGAATTATGGCAAATCCCCTTTCACTTCCATTGGCAATGACCGTGCCCTCTTCATCCTGCACCTTTATCAATGTGGCAAAGAGCTTTCCGTATTCCATTCTCTCGATGACCACTGCGTCGCGAGGTCGATCCCTCTGCACAAGATCGCTGTCATCGAACCAGCGAAAGTCCAGGCCGTACAAGTCCCTGCCCCCTATCTGGAAAAGGGATCGCGTTCTTGCCCCCGGCGGGCTTCCTCCAGGGATTTTTTCCTGCTTTTGAAAGATTCCGAAAAAGCTCTCGCCGCTCTTTGTCTGGAGGAGCCACACATCCGCGGGCCAGAAATGGGTCATTCCTTTTACCAGAATCAGTGCGATCATCCCCGTGATCATCAGGATAACCACGACCAGAGCCATACCGGTGAGCCAGATGAACGGGGTGCCCTGTTTTTTGAATGTCGAAATCTTCGGAAAAGTGAATTTTTCCATCACATTTTCAGAATCTGCCATATTTTTTCCTCAAATGCCTTCCAACCATCTCTGCAACGGTGTTGATCAGAAACGTAAAGCAGAACAGCAGGAAGCCGGTCAGAAAGAGTATACGGTAAAGGGTCTCTCCTTGGGGTGCCTCAGGGATCTCCACAGCTATGCACGCGGACATCGTGCGCATGCCGTTGAATATTGACATGTCCAGAATCGGCGTGTTACCTGTAGCCATGAGCACGATCATTGTCTCGCCCACAGCCCGTCCCAGGCCCAGCATCACGGCTGCGAACAAACCAGGAGCCGCAGCGGGCAAAACCACATGCCGCGCTGTCTGCCATCGGCTCGCCCCCAGTGCCAATGATCCCGAAATCAGAGAGGGCGGAACGTTGCTCATAGCATCCTCAGAGATTGTGAAAATAATGGGGATGATGGCAAATCCCAGGGCGAATCCCACCACTAGGCAGTTTCGGGGGTCGTACCGTGTTCCCCAAACATTGAAAAGCCATTGCTTGAGGTCGCCTCCGAACAGGGCATTTTCTAAGGGCTTGCCCAGCCAAAAGGCAATGATAACCCCAAGGATTATCACTCCCACTTGAATCAATAGTTCAAAACCGCCGCGGTTTTTCTCCCGTGCCCGACTCGGCGCCAGAAAAAGCCAGAGAAGCATGCTCAACATAACAAAGGCCGGAATAATGGGAACCGTAAGCAGGGTGCCAGCCAGCTCGCGACTCACCAGGGGGGCAAGCCATAATCCCGCTAGGAAGCCCACGACAACGCTGGGCATGGCTGCCATCAACTCCACAACAGGCTTAATGATCATACGAAGCTTTACCGGCGCCAATTGGCTTAGATAAAGGGCAGCCATAATAGATAGAGGAACCGAGAAGATCATGGCGTAAAAACTTCCCTTGAACGTTCCAAAGATCAAGGGAATTAACGAGAGCTTTGACTCGAACGCCTCGGTCAAACCTGTGGATTGCCAGACGAAATGAGGTTTTGAGTAGCTCTCGTACCACACTCTCCCGAATAAAGACCCTAAAGTTGCCTCTGGATATGCGTTTTGAATGGCAAACTCTTTAACTGATCCATCTACGCCAGCGCTCAGGCAGCCATCCGCACGAGGTGCAAAATTGAGGGCAGTAACAGGTCCTTTTTGAACCTCCACGTCGAACAGGGTCTTACCGGTGGTGCTGTAATGCAGCTTGACGTGTCCGCTGTCGTCAGCAGTAAGGAATCCCTTGTTTCGTGGAGATGCGGCCACTGCTACCACTGGCGTGGAGTGGGGGATAAATTCCCGAATGCGGTTATACTTCCAGTCACCTGTCTCCTGTCGTACCTTAAAATAGATGCTCACGCGTCCGCTCTCGGTGCCCACAACGAGGGATTCACCTCCCAGGAGGAAACCCATGGATGAGATCTTTTCTTCAGATGTTCGTAAACGCTGAACTTTTTCAATGGACTCTGGATCCTTGATGTCAAAATACTCAAGGGCTCCCCCCTGAACAGCCGCAATTATGTCAGAGAGAGTTTCATTAATGGCTATGGCGGTTATAGCAGCATCAAGATGATCTGTGAGATCATGAACCTCCGGCTCTCCGATATCATCAGGAGAAAGTCTGAGAAAAAAAAGCCCTCGTTCCTCCACCTGGGCGGCTATACCCAGGTTATTTTCATCGTCTTTTTGTATTGAAAGGCGACGGATAGGACGTTCCTCTTCGTCGATCACCACAGGTTCAAGCTCTTCTAACTGAGGAATTATGATTCGCTTAGTGTCCTCAAAATGTGAAACAAAGTCGATATTCAAAATAATGATCTTGCCGTTGCTTGTTCCCAATCCGACGACGTCTCCATGCACGGATTGGGATGCAACGGTAAGACTGACCCCCTCATCAAGGCCTGCCAGCCTTCGGGACGCAATGGACTGGCCTGGTTTCTTATCGGGATAGGCCGAAATGGAGAAAAATTCTATCTGGCCTTTTTTGTTAATGAGATAGCCTACTTCCCGGAGTTCATCCTGTCCAATTATCAGGACACTCCGATCATTATTCAAATCAGAAAAAGGTATTTGCTGGCCTTTAGATGCCTTGGCTTTATAGATAAGGGGAACAGCTCCCGCACCGATAAATACAATTATCCCGATGACGCTCAGGATGATAAAGATTCCGCCAAAGGTTATCACTAATCTCGCGATTCGGTCGGTAAAATTTGCAACCCTCATCTCTTTAAGCCACATTGCATGCATAAAAATTTGCTAAGGCATTGATGACAGAGATAATAGAATATCCAGAAAGAGCGCATCAAGCGCTCTCTCTGTCTTAATAATAGCCGGGTTAATCCAGCCTGGCAAGCTCCTTTTGAACAACTCTGGAAGTAAGAGGAACAAAGCCGTCTTTAATCACCACCTGCTGACCCTCTCTGGAGAGGACAAACCGCAGGAACTCCTTGACCATGGGATCCAGAGGTTTGTTAGGGGACTTGATGAAATAAATGTAAAGGTAGCGGCTGATGGGGTATTTCCCACTGGCTATGTTCTCAGGAGTGGGCTGTACTGCTTGTTGACCTTCCTTTTTGGCGATAGCCACGGTTTTGACTCCTGAGGTCACGTATCCGATGCCGGAGTAGCCAATTCCATACCTGTCTTCTGTGATGCCCTGAACCACAGAGGCCGATCCCGGCTGTTCCTTCACCGTATCCTTGTAATCACCTTTAGCTAGCACTTGTGACTTGAAATATGCATATGTCCCAGAGGCGGAGTTACGGCCGTAAACGCTGATTGGCTTGTTGGCCCACTCTCCCTTCAATTCGAGCTTTCCCCAGGTATCGATATTGGCACCGCCCATTTTGAATGTCCTAGAGAATATACCGTCCAATTGATGAATCGATAGTCCATTTAATGGGTTGTCTTTGTTTACGTAGACCGCGATACCATCAAGGGCAGCACGAATGTAAGCAGGCTTGAAGCCGTATCTGTTCTGGAATTTATCCACCTCACTGGATTTCATCCGGCGAGACATCTGGCCGAGTTGAGAAGTTCCCTCTATCAAGGCAGGCGGAGCTGTGCTAGATCCTTTGCCCTCCACCTGGAACTTGAGATTCGGATGCAATTTCTTAAACTTTTCACCCCAGAGGGTCATCAGGTTGATCATCGTATCAGAGCCCACAGCGTTCAGGTTTCCGGATATATTAGGCCCCGGTTTATAGCTTGAAATACCGGGGTCCACCTTACTCTGAGCCATGGCCTCACCCGCCATTAAAAGGCTGGCGGCGGACAGGATCATCCCGATCATCAGTAGAGAACGTTTCATGGTCATTTATACCTCCTAGTGTTTGTGATTTCTCTACAAAAATTTGTTAAACCACATCGAAAAAATCTCGAGCATTTCTTTTATTTTGCTATATAAGCTTTTATTGTTAAGATTTAATGAAGAATTTATAAAATTTCAGTAAAAATTTTTGATATATGATTTCCCGATGGATTTATATTAATTTGTACAACAATTACAATAAATTGTAAATTAATATATGAAGTAAATTATGAGCTTAATGTTTGTATTGCTTCACTATGATTTGAAAAATGGCAATATTTAATAGATTGGGATTTTAAGAGGAAATTCAGTATAGAACTCGCATTCTAATCCATGAGGTTATCAAGAAAGTCGATCGGGCCTTCTCCCACTGAGGAAGGCTATTGCAATTTTACGAACTGGCTTAAAAGGGTTTTGAATGTGAGGAATCCCGAGATGCCGTCACTGTTAGCCGCGTCCGTTGTTCGGCTCATATTGGCATCAAGCCGGTTCTGCGCCTAGCGAGGAAAATCTGCTTCCATATTGACCTCGACGATACCAGCCACGATGCTATCGGTAAAGCGAGCTCTCATGGTAACGCACCATCCGCCATTCAGGGAGGAGCTGTCTTCAAAAGATCGATTACAACTATGCGGGCACCCCTATACCCAGCGTCACTTAATCGGCTCATGTCTCAGGAGGTGAATCAGTTGCAGGATTAGCACCACAAATGAAAATCACATTGGAATTTTCCAGCCCAGAACAGATGGTTCGCCTGGCACCTCTAAAGTGGGTCGTGGGCGCCAACCAGCCATATGATATGAAGCACAATGTCCCAACGGTAAGAGCATTGAGGGAATCCAGGGGCATAAATAATTTGAAGATGGTACCATCCCTGGTGTGGAGGACGAAATATCTGGGCCATCCAGGAGGCGAAAAAACTGCTTATTACTGGAACAACGGGATATGTGCTGGTCCATCTTGAGATTTAGGATTTTTGCAGCGATCTACTCCACTGCTTGGACTTACGAGATAGCCTTAAACTCTAATTAAGGCTTGGGTCCTTTGCGCTCAAGCGGGCGGCGAAGTCGATCGTGGAATGAACAATATCCGGACTGGCCTTTTCTATGGAGCAAGTAATCCCCCGGATTTTATCCTCACAGCCTCGATTTTCCTGAATCCGGCCATTCTTTGGCCTTACATTAATTCCATAATTGTATGCACAGGTTTTTCAGATGCCATTTCCCATTCTTCGTCCATTTTGTCCCCGTGTCGACCCGATACCCGCATGAAAATCCAGCCAGACATGTCAATAAGAATTCAAACAGAGATCAGAATCTTTGTGGTCTAATTTATTCAAGCAAAAGTGCTCGACTCCTTATGCATAAAGGGCTGCCAGGACACTATGATGCATAGCACCGGGCTTCAACTTTTCTTTGAGGTCTTGGAATAAAAGGTTGAGAACTGCTGCACGACTTTTTTCTTCTTGCATGTAGGGCAAGAAACTTTTTTATTTTCGTGCTCCTTCATGGACATTATGACTTCAAAGTTTTTATTGCAGTTCTGGCACAGATACTCGTACTTAGGCATGCTAATCCCTCCTGTCACAATGGAATTCATGGGTACATATATAATTACATCGCCCCATCATACTGATTGATGTTTATTTTATGCATTTCTTAACAAAGAATCAATAGTATTTATTACCGGACGGGTTATCCAGAATGAATTATCTTTTCCCTTTGCCCGGGTGATGGATGGATTGGAGCTCATTTTTTCCCGGCAAGGATTCCCGGCTCTGTGATGACACGGGGGTCCAATAATTTCCTGATTTCCTCTCCACTCAGAAGGCCCCTGGAACGAATCAACTCCAGTATATCTACCTTTTTCTCTGTGGCTTCCTGCACCAGCTTTGCAACCGTTTCGTATCCAAGATTTGGGCTCAGAACAGTAGCGAGTCCCTGGCTTTGCTTTGCGTACATGTAACAGCGCCCTTCGTCAGCGGTTATTCCTGGCACGAATCGCTGGCTGAAAGCACGACATATGTTCGCAATAATATCCAAAGATTCCAATAAGTTGTGAATTATCACCGGCATCATTACATTGAGCTCCATCTGGCCGGCATGCACGGCTTGCGAGATGGTCAGATCATTGCCGATGACCTGGAAACAAACCATATTCATACATTCAGCCATGACCGGGTTAACCTTGCCCGGCATGATGGATGATCCGGGTTGTAAAGCTGGCACTCTGATCTCCGACAGGCCGGTAGTAGGTCCTGAGGAGAGAAGCCGCAGGTCATTGGCGATCCTACCCAGCTCCAGGGCAAGGTTGCGCAGGGCCCCGGATGTCCGGGAAAGGGGCATCTGGCTCTGCATGGCTTCGCGCATGTCAAGGGCGGGAACCAATTCCTGGATTTTAGTAAGTTTCTTCAATTCCTCCACCATAAAAGAACTAAATCCAGGGGGCGTATTAAGGCCGGTTCCCACAGCCGTGCCTCCAATGCCCAACTCAGCCATGGAGATGGATTCGATACGCAAGTGCCCGGAGCATTTTCTCAAAGTAAGGCCATATGCTGAGAATTCTTGCCCCAGCCGAACTGGTGCTGCATCTTGCAAATGAGTACGGCCTGATTTAAGTATTTCATTAAACTCGCGCCCCTTGTCCTCCAAGGCACTGGCCAGCTCTTCCAGTTCAGGCAAAAGGCGCCGTACGGCTGACAGACCGGCTAACCGCATGGCTGTGGGGAAGGTATCGTTTGTGGATTGACTCATATTTACGTGGTCATTGGGATGGACGGGTTGGTAAACGCCGCGTTTTCCGCCATAAAGCTCATTGGCCCGGTTGGCTATTACTTCATTGATGTTCATGTTGAAAGAAGTTCCAGCTCCGGCTTGAAAGACATCGACTACGATATGATCGCTCAGCCCACCATCAGCTACAGCCCATCCGGCTTCCTCGATGAGGACCCCCAGTTCGCGATCCAGAATCCCTGCTTCTACGTTGACCCGCGCGGCAGCGATTTTGATATGGGCATAAGCCTTTATAAGGTCAGGCCTCGCTCTCAAGCCGCTGATAGGGAAATTCTCCACTGCTCTTTGCGTCTGGGCACCCCAATATGCATGGGAGGACACTTTGACAACACCCAATGAATCTTTTTCTTCTCGAAATTTCATGATATTATTTTAATTTTTGTAACACTTTAGCGCTTTGAAAAAAGCTCTTTGAAAACTGAATAAAGA
>CAZTAS010000181.1:9886-13369 GCA_964611635.1 uncultured Thermodesulfobacteriota bacterium | reverse complement strand
AAAATTATCTAATCAGATTGTGTTCCAGAAAATAGCTGCTCAATTTTCGGCAGCTCAAAATACGACACCGTAATTATAAAATAAATCACTTATACAAAGTTACAATCTGATAATTATAAATATACTACCTCAGCTTACCAATTGGAGGTGGCCCATTGGAAAGGTTACCAAACCTGCGCCGCATCCTTCAGAGGAGGAGGTTTTTTAGAGAATCAAAGCGACTGCGGGCTTTTGGAGGGTGCAAAAATGGCTTGTGATATGGAATGGAAATGTTACTTGATAGATAACAAGTTGGTATCTACACGTGCACTGATCGGTGCGGCTGTGATCAAGGCAAAAACACAGGGGCGGACATCGCCCGCCCCTTTGTTGATCATCTCGCACGGCCGGGACTTAAGGCACCGCCCCGTATTCCAGCACCATGAGCCTCGGCCCCGCGTCCGTGAAGGCCAACTCAAGGACAAGCCAGTACAGGTGGTCCGGGTCAGCTTCCACGGTGCACTCAGGAATGCGCAGCACCCACACGCCATCCTCTAACTGAAGTGTCGCGACCTGGCCGGTGGGTGGGCCCGCGGGGAGCTGCCCGTAGCCTTCCACAGTTAAGTAGCCACCTGCCTCGTCGTACTCCAGCAACAGCCAGTAGTTCTCCACAACGTCCGGGCCGGAGGTTACCTGCACGTACGGTATGTAAAGCATCCAGTTGGCGAAGAATAAGCCTCTTTGCTCCCGATACAGGAGACTGGCGCCGCTCTCCTGCGCAAAGATCGCCCGAACCTCGGCCTCCGACGCCACGGAGACCGTGCACTGAGCGCCATCCACGATGTCGCACCCCTCCCATAGGACAAAGTCAAACCCCTGGTTGGGCTGCGCGGCCAGCGTCACTACTCGTTCGGTGGGGTAATCCTCCGTGCAGTCCTTCGGACAGGCTATCCCATCTCCAGTGATCTCTCCGCCCACGGAGGGCTGCACGCTCACCGTCAGCAGGTGGCTGAGGCGGAAGTGAGCGGTCACTGTCTTTTCCGCATTCATCCGGACGTCGCACACGTTGTGCGGCGCGGCGCAACCGTCCCAGTAATCGAAGACGAATCCGGAAGCAGGGGCAGCCACCAGCGTGACCACCGAGTCCTCATCGCAGCTCTCATCGCAGTCATCGGGGCAGAGGATGCCCGCGCCCTCCACCGTGCCGCTGCCGTATGGCTCCACGCCCACGTCCAGCATGTAGCGGACTCTTGCCCAGCCGGTGTAATCCTGGTCGTCCTGGTCCGCCGCCACGCCCGCGTATGTTAGCAGCTCAGGGCTGAAGCTGTAGTCCTCCTTCTGCGGCCTGACAGTGCCGGACCATCCGTACTGCACCAGCGCGCTGTAGAAGCCCGCACCATCGGTTACCGGGTTGCCGGGAAGCCCGTTCATGGTTACCCCGGGGATGGCCGCGCCCGAGGCCGTGCGCGCGTGGCCGGAGATGTTGAACTGCTTCACCGCGAAGGTCGCGGTGCATCCCATATTGGAGTTGACGTTCACCTGGCCATCCGCGCAGTCCGCGTCCCCTGACCAGCCGGAGAAGAGGCAGCAGACATCGGGGTTGGGGGTCAGGTTCACCACCGTGCCCATGGTGTATACTTCGCTGCAGTCCGTACCGCAGTCGATGCCCCCGGGGCTGCTGGTCACGCTGCCGGTCCCGGGGCCTGTAAGGTTCACTGTCAGGGTGTACCGCGGGAGAAAGGTTGCCGTGCAATTCTTGTCCGCGTCCATGGTGACTTTCCCATCCACGCAGTCCGCATCCCCGGACCAGCCTGTGAAGGCACTGCCGGGATCAGCATTGGCGCTCAGGGACACTCCCGTGCCCGAGTTATAAACCTCACTGCAGTCCGCCCCGCAGTCGATCCCTGCCGGGCTGCTGCTCACCGTGCCGGAGCCGGAGCCGTCTTTATTCACAGTAAGGGTGTACTGCCGGGTAAAGGTCGCCGTTACCGTAGTGTTGTTATTCATCGTAACCTGGCAGTTGCCCGTACCGCTGCACCCTCCCCCGGACCATCCTGAAAATATGCAACCGGCGTCGGGGCTGGCGCTCAGGGTAACGACCGTGCCCGAGTCATAAACTTCGCTGCAGTCGCCGCCGCATGCGATCCCTGCCGGGCTGCTGCTCACCGTGCCGGTGCCGGAGCCGTCTTTATTCACCGTTAGGGTGTACTGCCGGGTAAAGGTCGCCGTTACCGTAGTGTTGTCATTCATCGTAACCTGGCAGTTACCCGTACCGCTGCACCCTCCCCCGGACCATCCTGAAAATATGCACCCCGCGTCAGGGCTGGCGCTCAGTGTAACGACCGTGCCTGAGTTATAGGCATCGCTGCAGTCCGTGCCGCAGTCGATGCCGCCGTCTATGCTGGTCACCGTTCCGGTGCCGGAGCCGTCTTTATTCACCGTGAGGTTGTACTGCCGGGTAAAGGTTGCAGTCACCGTCTTGGCAGCATCCATTGTCACCTGGCAGGTGCCCATACCGCTGCAACCTCCCCCGGACCATCCTGAAAATATGCACCCCGCGTCAGGGCTGGCGCTCAGTGTAACGACCGTGCCGGAGTTGTAGACATCGCTGCAGTCAGCCCCGCAGTCGATGCCGCTGTCGCTGCTGGTCACCGTGCCGGTGCCGGAGCCGTCTTTATTCACCGTGAGGTTGTACTGCCGGGTAAAGGTGGCTGTTACAGTCGTGTTGCCGTTCATCGTAACCTGGCAGTTGCCCGTACCGCTGCACCCTCCCCCGGACCATCCTGAAAATATGCAACCGGCGTCGGGGCTGGCGCTCAGGGTAACGACCGTGCCGGAGTTGTAAACATTACTGCAGTCGCCGCCGCATGCGATCCCTGCCGGATTACTGGTCACCGTGCCGGTGCCGGAGCCGTCTTTATTCACCGTGAGAGTATACGTCTTAATAGTGCCAATGTAATCCTGCGTCTGGTCGGAAGTGACATTGTTGTAATCCGTGGATGCCGGGCTGAAATTATAGGCTGCATGCTGAGGGGTCACGGTTCCCGACCAACCGTAGTCGATCATGGCGGAGTAGTTGCCGGTGCCATCTGTGCCGGGATTCCCTGGTAGCCCGTTCATTACAACCCCGGAGATGCCCGCGCCGCCGGAGGTTGCAACCCGCCCGGAGATGGTGTAATGCGGTGTGCCGGTATAGTCCTGGGTCTGGTTGGATGTCACATTGGTGTAAGTGGTGGACGGAGGGTTGAAGGCATAACCTGAGAGCTGAGGGGTCACGGTCCCTGACCATCCATAATCCACAGTGGCGGAGTAGTCGCCGTTGACGTCGGTGCTGGGATTGCCGGGAAGCCCGTTCATGACGACCCCGGAAATCCCCGTGCCTCCGGAGTCGGCCACCCGGCCCGAGATGGTAAATTGTACCATGAAGACCACCAACGCGGAGGCATTGTAGCTTGCGATATAGACATGCCCGCAGTCGGGGCTGACCGCGACGGAGCCTGCCCC
>CAZTAS010000181.1:9028-9786 GCA_964611635.1 uncultured Thermodesulfobacteriota bacterium | reverse complement strand
ATTAAGGCCGTCGACGCCGCCCACGCCGTCTTTCTTGACTTCCACGAAGGTAAGCTTCCCTGTGGCGGCATCCCGGCTGAACACCGCGACCGCGTTGTCGATTAGGCCTGCCACATAGGCGTAAGCGCCGTCGGGGCTGAGCGCAACGGAGGATGCCCCATTAAGGCCGTCGACGCCGCCCACGCCGTCTTTCTTGACTTCCACGAAGGTAAGCCTACCCGTGGTGGCATTCCGACTGAACACTGCGACCGCGTCGTCCCAACCGCCTGTTACATAAACGTGGGCGCCGTCGGGGCTGACCGTAGCGGAAGTTGCCATCGACAGGCCGTCGACGCCGCCCACGCCGTCTTTCTGAACTTCCACGAAGGTAAGCCTACCCGTGGTGGCATTCCGGCTGAACACCGCCACCGTGCTGCCCCAAAAGCCAGCTACATAAACGTGGGCGCCGTCGGGGCTGAGCGCAACGAAGGATGGCCCATCAAGGCCGTTGACGCCGCCCACGCCGTCTTTCTGAACTTCCACGAAGGTAAGTGCTCCCGAGGTGGCATTCCGGCTGAACACCGCCACCGCGTCTTCCTCCCTGCCTGTTACATAAACGTGGGCGCCGTCGGGGCTGAGCGCAACGGAGGATGCCCTCTCAAGGCCGTCGAGGCCGTCCACGCCGTCTTTTTTCACTTCCACGAAGGTAAGTGCTCCCGTGGACGCGTCCCGGCTGAATACCGCTATGGCATTGTCTAAAAACCCTGTGGCATAGACGT
>CAZTAS010000181.1:0-8928 GCA_964611635.1 uncultured Thermodesulfobacteriota bacterium | reverse complement strand
GCGCGCCGTCGGGGCTGAGCGCAACGAAGGATGCCCCATCCAGGCCATCGACGCCTTCCACGCCGTCCTTCTTGATCTCCACAAATGTGAGCGCTCCCGTGGACGCGTCCCGGCTGAACACCACAACCGCATCGTCTCCATCTCCTGTAGCGTAAACGTGCGCGCCGTCGGGGCTGAGCGCAACGAAGGATGCCCCATCCAGGCCATCGACGCCGTCCACGCCATCTCTCTTCACTTCCACAAAGGTCAAAAAAGCCCGGGAACTCTGTGCACTCAAGGCCATGAACGCCAGAGCGAAGAAAAAAGCCGCCAGGCATACGAACCGCTTTGCATGTCCCGTCGCCGCATTTCCTGCATTATGCGCGCCCACTTCATCTCCTTTCTTAATGAGTTGTTAAACGTATCAGAATAGAAAAACTCTTTCGTCCTAGGTGGACTATTTTTGGATTTTTACAGAGAGCAGCCGTGAATGTTTTTATTGTTTTAAAATTGCTATATTTTAATTATAGAACATATTAAATGTCAACATAAAATTACTATCTTAAATGGCCCGGTTTTTTATGCGCTTGAATATCATGACAACAATGAAAAGGTCAGTGCGAGCGATCTCCCGGTTTAATCGGAGGAAAAGCAATCTCACAACATTTCTTTCAATTATAATCTAAGACATTTGAGATTACCTCGTCGCTGGCGTTTCTTATCAGAAACTTCATCCCCGGAGGCCGCGTAATTAGGTATTAACCCTTGGGTGCCGAAGCCACAGGAGAACTTCAGATCCGCTGGAGAGCCCAGTACCAACCTCTTTTTCCCCTGTGCTTTATTCTTCCCTCTCCTCCGCATGGGGAGGACCGGGGTGAGGGGGCTTTTACTATACCAATTTTGACCACCCCTAACCTTAATCCTCTCCCAAGGGGAGAGGAGAACAAAAGGGAAAGTAATCTTTTTGAATGCAAATTTGTATAGGTCGCAACCAGGGCTTAGGCGAGCAGCATAAACACTGAAAGGCTGGAATTGGGGTGTTCGGGCCTTGAATATTACTGCGTATTCGGGGTTTATTTATTTTCGTGATCTATCACCCCGCCTGCCATAATAGTGAATCCGCACTTTCGATAAAATTCGGCCAGATGGGGCTCGAAAAGGATGTTTGCCGTCTTGATTCCGTCATTTTTAACCCTTCTGAGGGCCATGGAAATCAATTCCGAGCCGATTCCGAGTCCCTGATGATCGGGATGGACGGCCAGATTGCGGATATAAGCATCGTCAATCTTATCGCTGACTACGTCAACATATCCTACCAGTCTGCCTTTGTGGAAGCAGCCTGCATGAAAATAAGTGTTTTCAAGAATTTTTCTTACCCTCTCCACCCTGGCTTCCCATCCAACGGCCTTGCGGAGAGCGGCAACATCCTCAGCCTTTAAATCAGGATTTTCAACAAGTCGAATATCCTGGGTTTGGGCTGGAACAATTCCATGCCGTTGGCACTAATTGCCATTTTTGACCGACCATGAAGAAATAGGTTTGCAATGCTAAATTGTTAATTTGCACACCCGGGTGAGCTTGCCGCGGCGCATGTTGTTCAGGTGAGCTTTTAGAGCCTCCGTCAGAAGGGGTCAATGGAGGCTTCGACTAAAAACTATCATTAGGGAAGGGTAGATACCAAGAGGTTTGCGGGCCTTGATGTTGTACCAGGTGATTTGAGTGTCAGGACAAAGGGCGATTGTTTGCCATATTACTGATGAATTTCACACCAAGCGAGCGCCTAGAACCTTTTCCAAGTTCTTGAGTGCGAAGGCATGAGCCTCGGAGTCAAAATCAGCCACCCCTTTTTTATAAACCACCACTTCAAAATCTCGATTGCGCAGATCAGCGCAAGTATACATCACGCATATGGATGTACAAACTCCAACTATATGTACCACATCAGGGGCCTCTTTTTGAAGGATTTCCTCCAGGTTGGTCCGGAAGAATCCAGAATAGCGCGTTTTGGGTACCCTATAGTCTCCCGGCCCCACGGGAAGCGTGTCGATCACTTCTGCACCCGAAGTGCCGGCCACACAATGGGGAGGAAACATCTTGAACTCCGGATCATCTGGAGCGTGGTTGTCCATTAGAAAGATAACAGGCTCTCCCGTACGGTGAAATTCCTCGATCTTTTCCCGGACAAAGGGGACGATGGCCTGAGCAGTTTCTCCGCAATAAAGCTTGCCATCCGGTTCGACGAAGTCCTTGAGCATGTCTATAACGATCAAAGCTTTCTTTTCCATGATTATCCCTCCATGCAAGGGCCGAATCCTTCTTTGCCTCAGGCTTGCCCGTGAGGCTGGGAGGCAACGATAAGAAGCTTACGGGCTTACGGACTATTCGATGGTTATGGCAAAATCAGGACACATCAACATGCACATTCCGCATCGGCGGCAGCGGGACATGTCCAACTCCTTGGGCAGAAAGTAACCGCGCTCGTTCATGGTGTCGGCCATCTCGATGGCATCAACAGGACACTCGGCCACGCAGATCCCACATCCTTTGCAGTAACGGGAATTTATAAACAGGCAAGGATTACTTTCCATGGCGATTCCCTCCGCATTGCTGCCTGATGAGCTCCTGCGCCGAAGCAATCCACTCCGGTGCCTCAGTGTCCACAAATTCACCAAGGATAATGCGTTCCTTGTATTTATCTGGATCCTTTTCGTATTGAGTTCGTAAAACGGTTGTTTCCCTGAAAAACTTTAATATTTCCGGCGCTCTGCGACGTTGGTGCGTTGGACACTGGGTTAATATCTCAATAAAGGCCAGGCCCTTTTTTCTTATCCCCTTAGCAATGGCCCGCACGCAAGAACGAGCATGGGCTGTTGTCCAGCGGGCCACATATGTTGCCCCCGCGGACCGAGTTAGATCACACAGGTCAAAGGGACGCTCCATATTGCAGTAGGGGGTCGTGGTGGTGATTTTCCCCTGAAGGGTGGTTGGGGCCACCTGTCCCCCCGTCATTCCGTAAAGGCCGTTATTCATGCATATCACGGTGAGGTCGATGTTGCGGCGGCATGCATGTATGAGGTGGTTGCCCCCGATGGCTGCCACGTCACCATCGCCTGCCCAAATGATGACTTTCAGATTGGGGTTGCCCATCAAGATGCCGGTGGCCACTGCAGGGGTACGGCCATGGAGGCTCCAGATGGAGTCCAGGGCGAGGTATTGGGAAGCCAGCCGGGCTGCGCATCCCACGCCAGTCACAAACACAAACTGTTCTTTTTCCGCTTCCTCTGCCTGGATTAGCTGGTCCACGGCATACATGGTGTAATTTAGAACCTGGCCATGTCCGCAACCCGGGCACAAAATGGTGGGAAGTCGGTCTCCTGTGGGGCTGGATGTCTTTAAGTATTTGAGCATTGGGTGTAAGGGTGTTTTCATTTCAACTCTCGTTTTCACAATTCTTTGGTAAATGGAAGCTCTAAAATAATTCCATTAAAATAAATTGTTAATGGGTCCTATCTTCATTATTATGGATTGATAATTTCATCCAGAATCGATGGCTTCAAGTATCAATTCAGGCGTGTGGATGGTTCCGAGAGAGGGAACGGGTATGAATTTTTCAACTCGATCACGCAAGGCTTCCCTGAGGGGGTGTATCATCATGCCCAGGTTCATTTCGGGCATTATAATGTTTTTAACTCCTGCCGGGATCAAATCGCGGAGTGTCTCCTCAGGGAAGGGCCATAGCGTCACAAGACGGATATAGCCAACATCAGAGTGTCCATGTTCCCGTGCTTCCATAACGGCCTCCAGAGAAGATCGGGAGGGTGCCCCATAACAGAGGACCACACGCCGGGCTCCTTCGAGAAATTGCGTTTCTATCCTGGCTATCCGGTCGGCGTTATTCTCAATCTTTTGAGCTATTCTCCGAACAGTATCCAAATGAAGTTGAGAGTTGTACCCGCTTACACGTCCATCAGGCGTATGAACGAGGCTAACCACATCGATTTGATAACCATCGCCAAACCCAGCCATCAACGGCACTTCGCTCCCGCCCAGGGGCAGATAATCCGCTGGTGATATATTAGCTTCCTGAGGCCTGGCGCGAGAGATCAGCCGAATCTTATCTCTGGGGGGAACCACGATGCGTTCGCGCATATGAGCTACTGCCTCGTCAGCCAGCATGATAACTGGTACACGCCATTTCTCCGCATAGTTAAACGACTCAATGGTAAGGTCGAACATCTCCTGGACCGAAGCGGGTGCCAGGGCAATAAGACTACCCTCACCATGATGTCCCCACCGCGCCTGCATCACATCCTCCTGCGAAGAGGTGATGTAGCCCTGGCCGGGACCGGGGCGCTGAACGTCCACGATGAGAAAGGGCGTCTCGGTCATGATGGCAAAGCTGATAGCCTCTTGCATTAGTGAGAATCCCGGGCTCGAGGTAGCAGTCATGGCTTTGGCCCCGCTCCAGGAGGCCCCTATCAAAGAGCAGGCGGAAGCGAGTTCATCTTCCATCTGGATAAAATATCCACCTGCCTGTGGCATCCTTCTGGCAGCGGCCTCCATAATCTCACTGGCCGGCGTTATGGGATATCCAGCATAACACCGGCAGCCCGCCATAAGTGCGCCCTCCATCACTGCTTCGGATCCCTGGATGAAATACTCTCCAGGCGCCAGGACACCATCGTTCGTTAAGGTAATTAATTTCCTAGATTCTTTGAGCTCCTCTCTCCACTCGATTTCTTCCCTTTCCGGGGCCGCTTCCGACTCATCAAGCCCCCTTGCATAGCGGATGCCCTCTCGAAAGGCCCGGATATTTAACTCCCAAGTATTTTCGGGGGTACTATCCCTGATGGCCTGTTCCAGCGCGCCAATGGAAACAATTTTCGTCAATTGTTGAAGGGCTCCCAATACCACCATGTTTTGCGTCTGTATGCGGCCCATTTTGTGAGCGATTTGTGCTGTCGGAATTTTGAATACCCGGCAAGGCAGGTGGGAAAAGTCTCCCTGAACCGAGTTGGGATCGAGGATTAGAAGACTTCCCGGCTCCATATTGGAAGCATAGGCTTCAAAGGCAGGTCTAGATAGGGTAACCAGCACGTCCGAAAATCGGACTCTGGGATAAAGAATATCACTTTCGGATGTAACCACCTCTGAACGGCAGGCACCGCCACGCGATTCGGGCCCATAAGATTGGGTATTAACGGTGTTTTTTCCCTCATATAGGGCTGCGGCCAAGCCAAAAACCTTCCCAGCCGTGACCACGCCCTGGCCTCCGAAGCCCGCTATGCGAATCTGGAACTTGCCCATGTATGATACTCCTTTTAATGGATCAGGAATCAGGGTTCTTCAGGCGCCTGGAATATGAATCGATGGTATAAAGTGCAGCCACAGGGTTGTGGCCCATCACACGGTCCTTTGTCACCAGGACGGTGGTGGGTGACCGGGAATATTTGAAGAAAAGAGAATCGTGGCCAACGCATAGACCCATGACTATGTTCAGCTCGGTGCCTGCATAGTTCAAAAGCTTTGCCTGACCAATCGGGCTGCACATTGCCTCGAACTGCCCGATGCGGATTTTTTCGTGCTCCTTAATGCCAATCTTTTCCTTAGGAGTCCGGCCAGCCTTGCATATCACCGAAACGACCTGGAACCCGTGGGAAAGGAGAAGCCGATGCAGGATTTCAGCCTCCCTCTTCAGACCTCCACAAAACGCTATACCAAGTCTTTTGTATTCCATTCTTTTGGCGAACTCTATGATTTCCAGCACCCTTGGTTTCGTAGGGCGCGCGACAAACGGCTTGGCATCCCGGCTTGCATAACACTCCGCCTCTTGAATACTGGACTGTCGGGCAAACTCCCGGATTTCATCTTTTTTGTATTCCTCCAGTGTCTCTTGAAGCAATTCTTTAGGGCCATGCAAGGTGGGGCAAAACTCGGGAGCAGTTCCATCATGTGATACACAAATTCGTTTCCGCACTGAACAGAGCGCGCAACTATACACCAAGTCATGTTTTTCCATTTAAAACCCTCCTCAATTTATACACACAAAGCTTAAAGCTTAATATTGAATTGCTAAATGCCCTTAAGAATTCAGAAGATTTGATAAACTGATCTTCAGGGGCTCTGTTTTATGGTAGGTCTCTTTATATTTATAACAGTTTATGCTCTGGAAGTCAAACCTTAACTTGGAATTCCCCATAGCTTGCCACGGGTATGAGGTCAAAAAAGAAATTTTTTCTTTATTACCGGCGGAGCGACCTGAAGCTAGCTGCTAGAAGCACTAATTTTTTTAACTATTGCAGTTTTTCCATTCTGCTTAAACTTATTTCCAAAAATAGCTGCTCTAAGGCTCCCTTAATAAAAGGTTTTTATGCTTTGACATTTAAACCACCTCATTTGATTCTTGTTGTTTTTCTCTTTAAAATATTTGCAGTGATATTTGTATCATTTAAGTTATTCTTAATACTTAGTGTAATTGCATTTTTCCCATTTATAGCCTCAGAGCAGCTTCAACTGTTTGTTTGAGCAATTAATAATCAAGGAGTTACATTCACAGCTCATGCGCCAGGAATTTATAGATTCATAGTACAAGGATGTGCACATGAATATTGTTCATCGGAATTATGCTATAATAATTCAAAATTGCCAAGTTGATTGAAGCTACTATTCTCTTAGGACTATCTCAGACGGTAGAGGGTCTACAAAAGTAAAGAAAGTGGGAGGGCCAGAATGAGAATTAAAACATCAATGACGGCCTAGGTTTTATTGTTGGCAGCCCTGCTCCTATTCAGGGCAATGCCGGTTATGGGAACACCAGATTTTGGCCAACAAAAAGAACCTTTTGACATTATTATTACACATGGAACGCTCATCGATGGTACTGGCCGGCCGGCTTTCCAAGGTGATATTGCAATAAGAGATGACAGGATAGTGGTGGTAGGCAAAATAGCTAAAGGGGTAAAGGCAAATATGATTATAGATGCCAAAAACAGGATTGTTTCCCCTGGGTTTATAGACATACACACTCATGCGGATCGCGATATATTATGGGATCGATATGCAATCAATTTTGTTATGCAGGGCAGTACAACACTGCTAGGAGGGAACTGCGGCAGCGGTGCGTCTCCCATTGGAGATTTTTTGGAGATGGTAAACAATAGGAAGACTGGGCCAAACATTGGTCTGCTAGCGGGGCATGGAGATATTCGGAGACGGGTAATGGGCATGGCAAATCGGGCGCCAACTCCTGAAGAATTGGATGAAATGAAGGTTCTTGTGCGCCAAGCAATGGAAGAAGGTGCTATAGGTTTATCGTCTGGGCTTACGTATACCCCGGGGAACTATGCCGATTTGAATGAACTGGTAGAACTATGTAGAGTTGTAGCAGAGTATGATGGATTATATGCTTCGAACGTTAGGGAGCAGTCGCATGCGGTTAGGGAATCTTGGCAGGAGATTATAGACACCTCAGAGCAAACCAGAATACGCGCGACAATATCTCATGCAAAAGTGATTGGCCGACCTTACTGGGGGACTTCACATGAGCTTATTGATATGTTGCATAGGGCGCGAGATCGAGGTGTGAATGTCTTTTGCGATGCCTATCCATATGATGCGGGATCCACAACTATCGTTGGTGTGTTGATTCCGCAGTGGGTGCAGGCTGATGGAAGAGATGCGATGAGGGCACGTCTCCAGGATCCAGCGTTATTGACCAAGATTAGGGCCGAAATTGCGGATTTGCTTTATTTAAGAGGAGGAGCAGAGGGTGTTTTAATCACCTGGTGCGACCTTGATCCGTCGATCGAAAGGAGATATTTGAATGATATAGCTGCAGAGTGGGGATTAGACCCAATTGACGCGGTGATAAAAATTGTAGTAGTCCTAGGCAATGCAAGAGCAATTTATTTCAACGGTACGGAGGCAGACCAAGAAGTATTTTATTCGAGTCCATACTGTGCCGTTATTTCAGATGCCTCTTGCGCTTTTTCAGCCCGCATTACTGGTCGACTGGTCCATCCGAGGACTTACGGAACTATGCCTAGGTTTTTAGGTCAGTATGTAAGGGAGAGGGGTATAGTATCTCTTGAGCAAGGTATTCGCCAAATGACATCTCTGCCGGCTGAGATTATGGGGATAAGAGACCGCGGTGTGATTGCCACAGGCAAGAAGGCTGATTTAGTGGTGTTTGATTACGATGAGATAATAGATAATGCTACCTACTTGGAACCCCATCAGTATTCTAATGGAATAAAATATGTGATTCTTAATGGTAAAGTGATCGTTGCAAACGGTGTGTCCCTGAAAATGTTACCTGGTGTTGGGATATACGGCCCTGCCTTTCCTCCTGGCTATTGGCGGTAATGTCTAGGTGGTGTAAACTAATAGCAAAAATAAGGGCTTGTGATTAAAAAAATACTTATTTTGTGGGCAGGTTTTGGTTTTATTTTGGATCTGAAAAAGACCGGTCACATGGAGCCATAATAAACATTATGTATGAGAAAAAATATTGGCAAGTGACGGAATTTGTCAATCTCTCGACGAAAAATGCCAAAAGTATAGCAATTCACTATACCGCAAGGCTTTTTTCCGAGGAAAAGTAAAGCCGAACACCTAGAGAATCTATTTTTTTCATGATCTAACGCTATAAAAAAATTAATAATTCCTGGTGTCCCCGGGAAGCACTCCCATAAGGGAATGGAATTGGCATATACATTGCTTGCTATAAAATCAGAATGAAAATTTCATTCTTTTCCTCCCTTTATTATCAAGGATTCGATGGGCTTAATTGTGCATATGGGCCTTTCGAATCCACTGCCTCATTCATAATTTATATGAATAGGCGATATAAACCCGAATCGGATGGGAAAGAATGAGAAAAGAGATGGAAATACAAGCTAGTACTTACTTGACATATTAAGCGTAACATAATATACTATGGGGTATGAT
>CAZTAS010000180.1:0-13384 GCA_964611635.1 uncultured Thermodesulfobacteriota bacterium | reverse complement strand
TAGCTGCTATAATAGCTTTAAGCTGCAGGGAAAGCTTGCTTTCCTTTATTTTTTTAATTCCTCTTCGGCTTTTGCTATGGTTTCTGCATCAAGTAAAAAAGGATGAAGTTTCTCTCCAAGAAAATGATGAAGCCTATCTTTTCTCCGCATTAATGGCTCATGAATCAGTGGAGTCTTAATATCTTGAAGAATATCAAAGACCACCAGAATTGCCGGGTGGGTTTTGGACAGAATCTCTATTTTGACTTGGTCTTGAAGATGGTCGCGTTGCTGGATCAATGAAAAGGAGGGTTTCCCTTCTCTTAGCACTATCACCTCGCCGTCCAGTATGGCACGTTTCCTTAGGTTTTTCAGGTATCCGGTGATCTCAGGGAAGCGATATGAAAAATCTTGAAGTCGACGGTTTTGCAACCGGACATAACCGTGGTTGATGAAGGCAATACATCTGGTGCTGTCCCACTTTACTTCGAAGATATGTTTCTCGGAGTCGAACGGTTCGGAAGAATACGCAAGCATCGGATGAATGGTCGCATTGTATGAGATCATTTCTTGCTTTGGGCTTTGTCCCCAGACACTTCTTTTGCCTTCTTGGCCTTTCCCACTCTGGCCATTGGTTTGCGCTTCGGACTGGTCTGGTCCACGCTCTTTTTAAGAGCATCCATAATGTTGATCCCCTTTCCAATTTCAACGTGAGGAGCTTCCACCATTTCCTTCTCGGCAACCTTCGCCTTGATGATCTCTATAAGTTTTTCCCGATATTCATCCTGGAACACAGAGAGATCAAGATCTCCACTCACATTGTCACCTAATTGTTTCGCCAGGTTCAAGTCGCTTTTACTGATGCTTCCTGTTTGTTTGAGCTCATCAAAAGCCTCCAAGCTTCTGACTTCATCTTGGTAATAAAGCATGGACATGACTAAAGTATCGTCCTTCCCTCTTATCGAGGCTAACTGTTCTTTACCGGCAAGAACGACTTTGGCAATGGCTATTTTGCCTTTCTCTTTCATGGCTTCTCTAATAGAGCATAACCCTCAAAAGCAACAGGATCACCAGGGGTGATGTAATACGCTTTATCAAAATAGATGGGATCGAGCTGCTTCTCATCGACGAATTGTAGGATTTTGAGGACCTTGCTGGTTTCAAGAGGTACATTTTCGAAATCATCTTCCTTCATAATGATGTATTTGTCCTTCTCGTAAGGATACGCCTTGATAAGTTCCTCGTTTTTCACTTCCCGATCACAACGAGGACATTAGCCTCCATATTTAATCCGGCTTTGGCACACCCTATGAATCATATTGAAGCTCAAGGATTTGGATGAGGTGGCAGGGTAAAGCTTGATAGGGATTGTAACTAGACTGAGTTTCAGGGTGCCTTTCCAGGTAGGTCTCATGGCCTTATCCTCCGATTTTTCTGAATCACATTTACCATACGGGCCTTACATCTCGATTACAATCCAAGACGCTCGGAAAGCGTCCACTTAGGGATAATTGAATTAAGCAAGAGTCACTCAGTAAGAAACGAATTGCCAATTTTTTAGAAGACAATTTCGATTTTTATTCTTCTATTAAATTCAATAAGCTATTAATTTAAAAGTCAATAAAATAACCCGCAGGCTTTCGATTTCAAGATAAAGCAAGCGCATAACTTCCTATGGTTTCATATTTAATTTAATTGCGGTTAGAATATGTTATGTATCGGGATTCGAAAAAGGATTCATATTTCAATTAGAAATCAATAACTGTCTTTGGTGGACTCGATCTGACCTGATTTGGTCTCATCCGTTTTTAAGAGATCACAGCGCTGGAGATCGATTAATAATCTCTTACTATGTCAAGTTATTTAGATCGATTTTTATAGTTGACTTCACCGCAAGATTTATTATAATAAGTTCGTCTTTACGCTACGAGCTGCGTACCGGCTAATCATTGGCATAAGCTCTCTGTAGTAATGTTCCGTGCAAAGGATTGCAGATTTTGGAGGAGATTGGCATGAAACACGTTAAAAAACTCTGTTTAGTTGTCTTCGCGCTGTTCCTGGCGCTCGGCGGAATGCCTGGCGGGGCGCTAGGAAACTACCCGCAAAAAACGATCACCATCATGGTACCATTCTCGGCAGGTGGCGGTAGCGACATTTGGTCGCGCATCATGGCCGCCGAGGCCGAAAAGTATTTCGGTCAGCCCTGGACGGTTGCCAACGTTCCTGGCGCGGGAGGCATCCTCGGCTGGAAGCAGCTTTTGAGCAAGCCAGCCGACGGATATATTATCGTTCTGGGAACCGGGACAATGAACATCGGCCTGATGCTTAACCCCAACCCGGCGTTAGCGTCAGAGGACATTAAGATCGTTGCCTTTATTTCCCAACAGCCAGGTGTGCTATTGGCGAAACCAGGCCGGCCCTGGTCCACGTGGGAAGGACTGAGGGACTATGCAAAAAAGAATCCCAAGAAACTCGTTCTGGGTGGAACCTTGGGCCACTTGACTCTACAGGCCAACCTTTTAGATCAGGCCGGGATCGAACTGACAATGGTTCCTTACCCCGGTGCCGGCAAGACGAGCACGGATTTCCTTGGCGGTCACATCCCCACCATGTGCGGGCCTCCATCCGTGGCACAGAAAATGATACCTGAACGCGCGGTTGCCGTGTTAACGTCAGCCAAGGTTACACACGAGGCGTTCAAAAGCGTCCCCACCGCCAAAGATTTGGGCTTCGAGGGACTGACACTCCCGAGGTGGATCGGTGTCCACCCGGATACGCCGGACGAGATTGCCGATTTCATTTCGGAAAAGCTTGGCAGCCTGCTGAAAGATCCGATGGTCGTCAAGCGGGTGATGGACAGGGGAGAGGAGATCATATTCTTGTCTCGCGCCGAGGCGCAAAAGGCCTACGATAAGATGATCGAGGCAATGCGGAAAGCTTCCCGCGCCCTGAAGTAGCGATTAGCGATATATATGCAATAGGATTGCTGCTTTCAGCCGCGACTTTCATACGTCGGGCGTGATGGTCCGGTTGGGTATTCAAGACGCGCTTCAGCCGATGATGACGGTGGTGGAGCGAGGAAGGCTTTTAACCGCCGTCTTCAGATAATGTGCGGGTTCCAGGCGTTTCCGGCACTTTTCGCAAAGCGAGACCAGAGAATGGGCCGAACGCCGGTTAAAGCCGCGCCGAGGAAAGCTTGTGTTGCCCGCGGGATAGGGGATCGGATACGCCTTCGAGCCGGCCAAGACGATTCGTCAATTCTATTCGATTTTGCCCCGTCGCGTTAAGTTAATACCATGGTTGCGAAAGATAATAGGGGTTTCAAGAGAGCTTTGCGAAATTGGTTAAGATCTAACCAAGCTCTTGGTGTGTTTCTTTTCTTGGCCTTCGGCGGGTTTTTCATCTATCTTGAGGGAACGCCCTTGGTTCACAAGAGGCTGTATGATGGGTTTTCACTGGGCTTCTTTCCGATGGGCGGCGTGATGCTGATGGTGATCTTTGCCGTCGTCATGATTTTCGACGGACATAGGAAGGAAGTTGCAGCGGCTAACCCATTCTTCAGGTGGTCAACCTTGGGCGGCTGCTTGCTTGTGGCGGCAGGTGGTTACCTTTACCTCGAACTCACGAAGGCCATTGGATTCCTGATCGTAAGTCCGATCTTCCTGGTCATCAATGCATACATTTTGGGCATGAAACTTGAAAAAGGCACAATCATTGCCGCTGTGACCGCCACAGTTGTGATTTACGTCGTGTTTAGGCCGTTGGGCATCAACCTGCCTTCCGGCATTCTGGCATTCTAACCGTTATCGCCGGAGACAGGAAGATGGCATTTCAACCGGAAGTGCTTTGGGAGGCTGTCGGCTACGTTTTCTCTATCAACACCTTCTTCTGGATTGCTGTCGGTGTGACTATCGGTGTCGGTATCGGTGCCATTCCCGGATTGTCCGCTTCGACTGGGGTGGCCCTGATGCTACCGCTCACCTTGCAGATGGACGTGGCGTCGGCCCTCGGCCTCATGATCAGCATTTATAAAGGCTCGGAATTTGGCGGATCGATCTCCGCCATCAGTTTCAGCGTCCCGGGAACGCCTGCAGCAGCTGCCACGATCTATGACGGCTACAAATTGATGCAGAAAGGACAGGGGCGCAAAGCCATCCTTATGGCCCTGTATGCGTCGTGTACAGGGGATATGCTAGCATCATTACTCACTATTTTCGTTGCTCCGGCCCTCGCGATCGCTGCCCTTAAGTTCGGACCGTCGGAACGCTTCTGGGTTGTCTTTCTGGCCTTCACTTTGCTTGGCGTCTTGAGCGGCCGGCATCTTGCCAAAGGGCTTCTGAGTGCCGCGATAGGCTTTTTCCTGGCGATGATCGGTACCGATCCGATCGCTGCCATCCCACGAGTGACCTTCGGCATCTGGTGGCTGCAGGACGGGATTTACATCATCTCCCTACTGATAGGCATCTTCGCAATGTCGCGGATGATTGAGGACGCGGTCGATTTGTTGCGGGAGCGTCGCGTCTCGCGTGGTGCCGAGGGTTTTGCCTGGACCGACCTTCTCAAAGGGGGCGAGGGGCTGAGCCTGAGAGAGTACCTCCGGTGCTGGAAGGAGATGGTGATTGGGTTCTTTATCGGGTCTTTCATGGGCATCGTGCCAGGACTGGGCGGTACCGCTGCCGCCTTCTTGTCCTATGGTGTGGCCAAGCAGGTATCCCCGAACAAATCATTAGGAAAGGGGGTGATTGAGGGCGTCGCAGCGCCGGAATCGGCCAACAACGCGACTGTCGGACCGGCGCTTGTACCACTGCTCGCTTTCGGGATTCCTGGAACCGCGACGGCAGCGCTTATCGGTGGATCGTTAACGTTTCACGGCGCTACTCCGTCTCCGCGGATGTTCGAGCTGTATCCCTCCGTTGTTTACTCTATCTTTCTTATCTTGATCGTTTCCAACATCTTCAACCTTGGGATCGGCCGCCTGTTCGCCTTCGTCTATTCACGCCTTGGGCAGATACCGAAGCCGATGATGATCCCTATCGTCATCATGATCGCAATCATCGGCGTCTACTCAATTCGAGAGAGTCCGTACGACCTGATCATTATGCTTGCGATAGGCGTGGTTGGCTTCGTGCTGCGCAGGTTCAACATCCCGGACACACCCTTGGTCATCACTTTTCTGATAAGCCCCATGGCGGAATCAAGTCTGCGACGTGCACTTCTAATCGCGGGCGGCGACTGGTTTCATGCGTTGTTCTCCAGCTCCCTCTCCATCGGGTTATGTTTGAGTACGGTCGTCCTCGCCGTCGTGTTGGTCTGGCTAAGACGCCGAGAAACTGACTTGGGCTAAGAGTATGCCCCGAAGGATCAATACTTACTGGGTCCCAAGGGGGCGATAACCTGAAGGGGAGTGCTGCAAGCGTACCGACGGGCATTATGGTGATGAGTATTGGGCGAGGGCTTATAAATCGTCCTGAGTCTTCGACTTGCTGAAAGGAGATAGGGATCATGAGTGCTTCAAATATAGGCTATTCTGAGGAGCTGCGGGACATTGCGGTGTTTGCGGCCAGCGCTACGGCAGATCGTTTGCCGCCGGAGATCATTGAAAAGGCGCAGAGCTGTTTGCTGTATGGCCTTGCTGTCGGCTACGCGTCCGCGGGCGCCGGAATAGCCGCTCAAACGGCCAGGGCCTTGGATCGGGGCGGGATCTCTGCCGACAAGGTCGCTTCACGGCTTATTGATGGGCGACGTGTGCCCACCGGGGCCGCGGCCTTCGCCAATGGCGTGCTTTTACACACTCGCATGCAGGAAGATGCCCACCCCGCCGGGCATCCGGGAGTAGTTATACTGCCCTCCGCCTTGGCCTCCGCCGAGGAGACAGCCGCCAGCGGCGGTTCGCTGCTCGCCGCTATCGTCGTCGGATACGAAACCGCCCTTAGGATCGGCCGGGATCATGCTGCCGTGCTCAGCTCCCGCGGCTTCCGCACCACCCCGGCCTATGGGGTATTCGGGGCCGCTGCAGCCGCCGGGTGTCTCAATGGCATTGACTCTAAGCAAATGTTGAACGCTCTCTCGCTTGCCGCCAACTTCTCGTGCGGCCTCAGGGAACTCAATTTCTCCGGCACCGGGGAGTATGCTATTCAGGCCGGTGTAGCCGCTCAGAACGGGATCATTGCTGCCTCTTTGGCCGCAGAGGGCATTAAGGGTGCACCGAGCGTGCTTGGCGGTAAGGCAGGGTTTTTTAGGGCATACGGCGACGACGTGCAAGATTACGGGCAGCGTTTGACCCAGGGCCTTGGTGAAGAGTTTGAATTTCTTTTCATTACCTACAAGCCTTATCCGGGAGGACAGTTCCATCGCGGAATAATTCGCGGCATTTCTTTCCTCCGCAAGGATGCCGGTGACCAGCCTGTGGATAACATCCACGTTCGCATGAATCCGTTTGAGGCGAATTTCTTTGGTCTGCGACATTTGGGGCCTTTCGAAACATACTCGCAGGCTTTCTTCAGCATCCCGTTTTGCGCTGCCCTTGCGTGGGTGGACGGAAAAGCAACCTATGCCGGATTTCATCGGTTTGATGATCCCCGTCTGCTTGCAATAATTCCGCGGGTCGAAGTGATCGCTGATCCCGAGCGTCCCAGGTACAAACTGCATCTCAAGGTCACCCTGGCCAATGGTCGGATTTTGGGATGGGAGGAAACCGAAGGAGAGGATGCGTATCGGCTGACGTGGCCGAACGCGGTGAAGATGGCCTCCGTCTTGGGCAATGAAGCGGGGGTTGCTAATAATACAGTCTCCCGGATGATCGAAGCGGTGGAGTCGCTGAAAACGGCATCCTCTGTCACTTCTCTGATTAGTGCCGCCTGCGAGGCAACGGCTCAGGCCCGCAATCAGGTTTTGGCTTAACAAGAGCATGCAGCGGGTTCACGGCTGGCCGATTGCACTCCGGTTGTCAGCGGTGGAGATTTCGTATCGGAGGTCAAACGAGATCGAACTTATGGTTGTTACAGCTCTATGGCGGACACTTAGATATTGCATTACAATTTTTTTTGATTTTTGGATTCCTTTGTTGGAATCGGTGAGGAATTCCGATTAAAATATGTTATGAATTGGGACTACCGGAAACTGTTAGGTTCATTTAGAAATAGTCGACTCGCTTGAGCGAGTACAGGAAGGAGAAACAATCCGACTTCATTTTCCGAAACAAGCTTTATAGATTCTAAATACTCTCAATTCATGAAGTTTCCTCGTAGAAAAGTTGATGATTACTGAAAGAAAGAGTGAATGTCAGCCATCAGCCGCGCGTGTCAGCGCTTCGGCTGCATGGCCTTGTTAGAAAGCCTCGCTGCGGCGGCGAAGGAACCTTATCGGCAACTATCTCTCCGGCCATTCAATGCCGAAGGCCTTGAGCTTCCTATGTAGATTAGACTCATTAATAGGTTCGGTATACCTCCACTCGATCAAGATGACTCCCGCATCCTTGCAGGCTTTTGCTTTCCTTTGGTCCTGCTCCTTAGTCCTTAAGAAACTTTTCTTACCGCCGAAGTGCTCCACTGGTTCGTAGTGCTGCTTGCCATGGTACTCCAGTGCAACTTGAAGCGAGGGGATAAATACATCGACGCGTTGACCCATCAGCCATGATGGGGAGTATTCCCTGCAGGCGTCGGGAAAGATACTCTTGAGCAACTCACCCAATGCGGCTTCGCCCTGCCACTTCCAGACGGCCTTGACCTGGAGCAAATCGGTTCCGCTACCCAGCAGTAGAAACGCAACGTCGGCATAGTCGGTGTGCTCATGACAACGGTAACTAGCACCGATCTGCACCGGGAATCTGCGAATCCGTTCCGCAAGGCGTTGTGTCAAGGCGATGGAGTTCTCGGTTCTCCAATGAACACATAGCTTGAATGCTTCCTCGCTCGGAGCAATGTATTGGGAAAAGACGTTAAAGTCGGATGTTGCCCAGTGCGGTGGAGCATAAGGATAGGGGACCCACTCTGTCGCGTCGATGTAAAATCGGATCAGCATACCTGGATTGGTAGTTGAAGGCACAATTCCGTTCCGAGTCAGCAAGCTTTCCCATCTCTCCTTCCGCTTGGCTGACCGCCAACCAAGGTCACCACCCCAGAAATCTTTGGGGACCATGCGTGGGCGTTGGTAAATCAAGTGATCCAACAGCACTCCACTCAGGCCTAGTAGTTCCCCGTTGAATAGGGAAGCTCTCCTCTCCAAGTCGTCAGAGAGCCCCTCTCGAGAGTTGTATGTGGCCTTTTGGTTACTTACCCATTCGTCTATATTGAAGAGGGCGCCAGCGTAGGTGGCCTTCTCATTCTTTTCCCACTAATGGACCCTGAGCGGGAATCCCGCCCTGCTCTGAATAGGGAGCGGATGAAGTTGCGAAATTCCATAATCGTTGGCTATCTGACGATTGAGGTCAACGGCGTGGGTAGTTAGCAAAGACCAAAACCAAAAACCGTTTATCCCTCGTCCGCAGAAGTGATTCATTAGGTTATCTTTAATAATTATAATTGTGAACCCTAATTCTTTACCCTGATATATATACTCAAAGGAACCAATAGCTATCTGTCACTCTGTGAATTGCTGGTTGAAATATACATTCTTAGTTGAAAATAATCAAGCCAGACTTCAGGAAGAAAGTTTGCCTGAGGAGTACACCTACAAAGTGTGAGGATTGGCTTTCTCCATGATCTGATGATTTCCGATTGAAAGCTAATATCACGCTTGAGCTCATCTGCGGTGAAGTAATTGAATGCGATTTTAGCTCAAGGCTTGTTTAATTCGCTCTGGGTTCATCGGGAGTTGGAAGATCCGGACACCAATCGCATCATGGATGGCATTGGCGATGACACCTCCCATACAAATGATCGCGGGTTCACCGCCTCCTTGAGGAGCAGCCTCCCTATCATCTATCAGGACTGTCTCAATCTTGGGAAGCCAGGAAAATCTCGGGATTTCATAGGTGTCGAAATTTAGGTCGAATATCTCCCCGCCCTTGAAATGAATATCCTCTTTCAGAGCGTACCCCAGCCCCATGGTGATACAACCTTCTATCTGTATTTTTGCACCCTCAGGGTTGACGCATAATCCCATATCCTGTGCGCAGACTACCCGCTTCACTTGGACATGCCCTGTTTTCTTGTCCACTTCCACTTCAGCCATATGAGCCACATAGGTGCCAGCATCAATACCAGTGGCAATCCCATAGCCACGGCCGCTGGGGACTTTGGCTGGCTTCCAGCCGAATTTCTTCGCAACAGCTTGTAAGACTCGAATCATCCTTTTGTCCTTCAGATTTCTCAAGCGAAATTCAAGAGGGTCAATTCCGGCTTCTGCTGCCAGGATATCTATATGCGATTCTCTGGAGAAAGTGTTGGTGTTGTTAGCTGGGGCACGCCAGGCACCGGTCCCGAACGGATGAGAACCAGGTGTTCCTCCCCACCCTCCGCCATAAGCCACGGTGCGATGGTGAGGGATGTCATAGAAGTGGGGGGCTCCTCTCTCTCCAGCATAATAAACGCCATAATCCCACAGGGTCATTCGACCCGAGCCATTGACTCCGGCCTTTATCTTGACTACAGCGGCCGGGCGAAAGCTGTCATAGAAAAATTCCTCGGCCCGAGTCCAGGCGACCTGGACAGGTTTACCACTCAATTTTGCCAGCTTAGCCGCTTCCACGGCTTGCTGATTACGGGTTTTTCCCCCAAAGGCGCCTCCCACAAAAGGCGTGATAACTCGGACGCGCCCGACCGGAAAACCTAGAGCCGAAGCCGCCTCTTCCTGGAGGCGGAAAGGCGTTTGAGTGGAAGCCCAGATTGTAGCCTTGTCTCCCTCGATTTTAGCCAAGGCAGTATGGGTCTCGAGCGTCGCGTGGGCCACGTAGCCATCGAGATAGGTTTTTTCGACTAGAGACTCGGAGATTCTTTCTCCTTCAGCCAGGCTTCCCCCCTGCAGAACAATCCGCCCTTCCGGGGCGACTTTGAGGAGATAGTCAAAGATGGTCTTTTCGTCCACTTTGGCCACAGCCTTCATCCACTGAGCTTTGACCTGCTTCAAAGCCTCTTCTGCCAACTCAGGATCTTCATGCAAGACAGCAACAAGATCATCTGTCTCGATGACTCGGGCTCCTTTGACCTTTTTCGCCGCGGAAGTATCCACCCTAATCAACTTGGCACCATGGGCGGGAGGCCTTACGATCCTGGCATAAAGCATGCCGCGTTCCCGAACATCTCCGGCGAACTTGGCTTTCCCGGTGACCTTGTCCTCTGCGTCCCTCCGCAAAACTGGGGTTCCCACAATCGTGAAATCCGAAGCTTTTTCCAAAACCGCTTCCTTCTTCAGCCGTCTGGCAATCTTCTTCCCTCGGGTGAGCTGAGCATAGGTGACTTTCTTTTGGCTTTGAGATTTATGAAATATGACCCCGGCCTCAACCTTCAGCTGCGAAGGAGAGGTCTGCAGGTATTCGGTCGCCAACTCAATCAGAACCGCTCGGGCTTCGGCTGCTGCCGCCCTCAAGGGAGGTCCGAAAAAGCGCGTGCTCATGGAACCGAAGGTTCCCATATCCCAGGGACATACGGCGGTGTCACCCATCACCATGTCCACTGAATCCAGAGGAACCTCGAGTTCATCGGCCAGCATCTGGGCCAGCGACGTGATAACACCCTGGCCCATCTCTATCTTACCCGTAAAGCATGAGACCCGGCCATCCTCGCCGATCCTGAGAAAGGCATTGAAATCATCAGGAAGGCTCCGGCTAAACCTCAGCCGACGCGGCTGTTCTTGGGCGACTAGAGAATCGCCGAGAGAGAACAAGATGAAGAGGCCTCCTCCCATCAAACTCAGGAACTCTCGTCGGCTGAGAGGAAAAGCGGGCTTTATGTCTTGAAAATCAAGGTCAAGGTAATCATCTTTTTTCACAGCAGCGAACCTCCCTTCATTTCTTGGACTGCATCCTGAATAGCCTGAATAATGCGTTGATAAGATCCACATCGGCAGAGGTTTTCATTCATACCCTCTCTGATTTCTTCAAGGTTCGGCCGAGGATTTTTTACCAATAAGCCATAAGCAGTGAGTACCATCCCCGGGGTGCAATATCCGCATTGGAGAGCGTCGTACCTGACAAAGGCTTCCTGCAGGGGATGCAGCCTGCCATTTCTTGCCAGACCCTCGATGGTCAAGATTTTTTTACCATTGACCTCTTCAACAGGAAACTGGCAGGAACGTACAGTTTCGTTGTTAACCAGTACGGTGCAAGTTCCGCAAAACCCCTCACCGCAACCATACTTGGTTCCCGTGAGACCGAAATCTGTGCGTAATACCCAAAGGAGCATGCGCTCACGGTCCAGGGCAAGACTTTTCGGTTGTCCATTGAGCTTAAAATGGATTATCTTTCTCATTCAATCCTCCTTCAAAAAGATCGGTCGGAAAAGATTATCGGGTTTCACATGATTTTATCCAATATCTTAGTGGCTTTGTCAATCAAACAATTTTCCTGGTTCAAGAACGCCAACGCACCTTATCAGGCTCGTTGATTACGGGTTGAAATCTGCACTATTAAGCCGAAGCGTTGGGACAAGGACTTCAAAAAGGAACATTGCATCAGTAGCGCCTCGGTTGCTTAAAAATGATGCAGACTGACAGATAATGAATCAATGAGGCATACCCCAAAGAGCGAAGATTTCTATTGATATTCGTGTAACCAATGCTTCTTAGCTGACAATCTCCTGAGGAGCTCCATTAGGACCCGCATATTGATTTCAGACCGTAATCGACGGAGGCAGTGCTGAAAATGGCTCGATTCTCACACTGGAGGACGCAGCCTTTAGAAACGCTACACGGCAGGATCAAAAATATTGAGGCCTGATCGTAGCTACCTGTTTTTAAAGATGGCTCGAAGGAGGAGGGTAAGAAAACTCATCATGAAGACGGGCAGCAACAGGCCTCATGTCCATTCAAAACTGCACCTACGACTATTCAGATGTACCAAGACTCACAGATTGACGATTACTGATTGAACTATGCGCAATGTTTTAGAAGAAGCGAATTTACGGACTTCGTCCAATTGAATGTATTAATATCCTATCTAAACTTTTTATGGCTGTTGAAAATACCAGATAAATAGCAGCTATACGTAACGCCCGTTATCCCTAAAAATCCCTCACTCTGACCACCAACAACCCTTCGCTGACTGGGGAAAGGGCTTCGACTCTACCACTTTGGCCACGGCCATAGCCGACCGGCTCGTGCACAACTCGGAGGTCCTCATTCTGGGAGAGACAAGCTATCGAAGGAAACAGAAATAATCACACCTCTTCAATCTCAATAGAGGGAACCTTCTCAACCGCCACCCGCATCTCACCCGTGCGTCTTCACGAAAGAGTCCGCAACACTCCACTGCGCTGCGGTCGCTCACATCACAGGCACTCGCAGATGTGCGCACCCCGATCTTTGCCAGTTCGGAGGCCGCCTCGCCTGCCTTGTCTTCTCGAATATCGGCGATCACAATGTGGGTCCCCGACTTGGCCAGCGCCCGTGCAATGCCGAGCCCAATGCCGCTTGCACCGCCTGTGACAACCGCACCCTTATCCTTGAGATCCTTCATGGTTTCCTCCGTTCTTTCGATTATTTCAATTGACTGTACAAATCGTTGTCAAACATTCGATCCGATAATATCTTTGTCATGAACAAAAAGAGTTTTGCAAATTTGCCCGCAACGTAGCGTGTCTTAGGCCGCTTGGCTCTTATGGCCTTTGATATGGTATTGGCAATGACATCGGGAGGTAAGGATTTCTTGCTGCTTTCTTTGAACAAATTGGCTATCTTCTGAGCAAACAAGTATCGAAAGCGAATGGACACAAATTGCCATTGATTCGATGTTAAAGAGGTCCGGGAAAACGGCCTACGGAGTCCTTCAGAAATCGGGCCTAAGACTTAGACAAACCCCAATTCTTTTCTAATCCAAGAGATATCATAAGAAATATTCGTCTCTTCGCCTGAGTATAAATACTCAAGTTCCCTGAGTAAATCCTCAACTTGTACGCGCCCCTCTCTGGTATTGACGGCCTCCTTCGGAGACAATCCTCCGAGGCCTTTCAGTGGCATATTGACCCAATTCTTAAAATGGTTATCGAGCATATTTTTCAAAATGGTCCTTTGGATTTCTGCGGGTATTTCTTCTTTTCTGCTAGGAGATGATTGTATCTTACTATGCTTAAGGGCGGATTCAAGAGACGTGAGCGAATCTAATCTATGCTTGACTAATCCTTTCAAGACCTCCTCAAGTCTTATCTTGCCTAGTGCGAATCTCTCATTACCCGTAACCGCAAGAGTGAGCCTGTCAGATACTATAGAAAACGACATTAATTAGTTGACATACAGGTTATATTAATATATAATC
>CAZTAS010000179.1:0-13464 GCA_964611635.1 uncultured Thermodesulfobacteriota bacterium | reverse complement strand
GACCCTAAAAATAATCGGTGCAAAGGTCAACATGTAGTTACTCCCTTGAAAGCAACTTCGTATGCCGCAGTGGCTTATAACTCGGAGCCTTAAGGGCCGCAAATCGTTTCGGCCAGCCGGATCGAAACACGCAAAGGGCTAACCACCCGCATTCCGGCCATATTGTGGATGCCCCTTTCTTCCAATAAAATGACCAGGCTGGCACAGGTGGGGATGATGGCAAGGGCTCCATCAGCCCCTTCTTTAAGCAAGTTTTTAAGCCTTTCCATGGCCTGGTCGGGCCTGTGGACGTAATCTAAGGGAGCCATGCCCGTCACCACCATGCGGGCCAGACAATGGTCGATTCCCATTTCTTGAAGAACGGCCTTTCTAAGCTCAGCGCCCTCCTCGTTATTGGCCAAAATCGCGAATCGATCGAACAACGTAGCAGCCATCATATAGGCGCTGCGCGAAGGGGGAATAACGGGTGTACGGGTGGAGCGCCTCAGCTCCTGTAGCCCCGCATCGCCCAGGCATCCAATTATGTAAGCCCCGTATCTTCCTTCCTCCCTTTTGGCTGCTTCCACCATGTAGGGAGTGGCGGTTTTGTGGTCATCAAGAGTTAGGATCTGCTCCAGCGGAGAGCCCGACGGGATTATATGAAGCTCCGCGCTGCCAGCAACCATTTCGGAAAGAATCCTGGTCCGTTTTTCTATCTCTTCGGGCGACTTTCGAGTCGCACTGAGAATCCCGATCTTCATCTCTCTCCCTCCATGTATCATGTGCCTCGCTTTGATGGTAAGTCAGTGACTGTAGATTTCCTGTGATGCGTTGCATGAGATTACTATAAGCTCATTTCAGGTTCCGCATCAGGGCTTTGGTTTAATAATCGATCCTCCATTTTTTACTACAGGTGAAGGTTTAATGATCTATAGCAGCCACTTTAATCGAGAAATAAGAGAAAGGAACCCGGCTTATAAGAGCCGGGTCCCTTGTTGGCCCGATTATATCCTTGTATCATTCAAAGTAGACATTGTGTAGCGGCACCCAGTGAGAGGCGTGAATGAATATGTTCTTGAGATTACTCCTCGCAGCAATGGAAGCGATTGGATGGGCAATAAACACATCAGGTGCTCCCTTGTAAATCTCCGTAGCGACTTTTTTGTAAAGCTCAGCGCGTACCTTTTCATCGTACGTTGCTCTGGCTTCCTCAAGGTATTTGTCTGAATCCTTGGTCGACCATCTGGCCCAGTTGATGGCATCCAGCTTCCGGATGAACTTGCTGTGGTACAAAGCATAGAGGATGCCGTCAGGATCCAGGGTTCCTGAAATCCATCCTCCCATGGTCATTCCATATTCTCCTTTTCCCCTCGTGGCTCTGAACGTATTCCATCGCATCGTCTTGATGTCCACATCAACTCCTATCTTCTTCAGGTCAGATTTTACCAGCGTGACCTCATCCCTAGGCGCAGGGCAATATGGCCGAGGATTCGTCCAGGAAATAATGTCTGTCTTGAACCCATTCGGGTAACCAGCCTCAGCAAGAAGTTTTTTGGCCTTCTCGGGATTATACTCGTAATCCGGAATATCAGGATTGTATCCGGGCCAGCCAGGAGGCATGACCTGCTTTGCTTTAAGCCCATATCCGTAAAAAACGGTCTGGAAGATCCTCTTTGCGTTGATGGCATAGTTCAGGGCCCTGCGAACACGAACATCGTCAAAGGGCTTTTTCTGGGCGTTCATTGCAATACATTGAATTCCAAGGGTAGTTGTCTTACAGAGTTTAAGGTTGGGATCTTTTTCAATTTCGTCAAAATGTGTATACTCAATGCCGTAAGCGAAGTGGATTTCGCCCTTTTTCAGTGCGAGGAGCCTGACCTCGTTGTCCGGGATAATCTTGACGATGAGCCTGTCGACCTTTGGAGGGCCATCCCAATAATCCTTGTTTGCCACGTATTCGATATAATCATCTTTAACCCACTTGACGAACTTGAAATAGCCCGTTCCCACAGGGTTGTTCCTGAATCCCTCCTTATCAGCCTTCACAGCGGTGGGACTGACGATGTAGCCGATGTAGAAAGGAAGATTGACGAGCATGGCCGGTGCGGGCTCTTTGAGGATCACCTGAACGGTGTAATCGTCTATCTTCTTGGTAAGTTCGATTTGGGAGAATTTTGCACCCCACCGGGCAAACATTTTCGTGTAAAAGGGATGAGATTTGTCCCTCTGGCGTTCGAAGGAAAAGACAACCGCATCGGCATTAAAGGGAGTCCCATCGTGGAATTTCACCCCCTTGCGAAGCTTGAAGGTCCATACAAGGCCGTCTTTCGAGATATCCCAGGATGTGGCCAGGGCTGGGACGATCTTTTGAGAGTTGCCATCAAATCGAACAAGTCCATCAAACGACCAGTCCGAACATTTGATGGCCTCGAAGGATTGACCTTCCGGAGGATCCAGGGAGTTTGCGTCCGCTCCTCTTCCGACGATAATCGTTCCCCCTGCAATGGCCGGGCATGGCGTCATCGCTCCGGCGGCTAGCACAAATGCTGCCAAGACCAAAACCGTGAAGAAAATTCTTCTACTCATCTTCTACCTCCTTTTGTCTTAATTGTTAATTGGACATTAATCGGGCCATGAATCTAATGTTCGACTGGCCTTGAGCACACAAAAATTGACTTTATTGATCTTTCTTTTCAGCCCGGTTATTGAGAATTTGAATTCTGCTGAATCAGGGTTCATGTGTTTCAGTTCGAGGGTGGGCGCAAGGTCAGGAAGAAGGCATGTACCAAGAGCCGGCTGATGATCGCCGAGTTGCACCGATGTATAGAGCGTGGGATTCAGAATTCGGGAAAGGCTCAACAGGAAGCGGTTTATTTTGTCTGTGGAAGTATCATCTTCAGGTAAATTCGCAATTTTCTTGTCGAGTATTTCTGCTTTCTCCTTGAGGATCTTTGCATTCTCCATGAGTGGTTTCAAGGGCACGTAATCGCCAGCCTCTTCATGAAATTCCCTGAGGGCATCCAAATAATCCTGAGCCACCATTGCGAAGTCAAATGGCAGTATGGGCATGGTTGCAAGCCTTAATATGCTTGAAAGATAGAGCCGGGTGTCCTGAGCCAGTATAGCGAAATCTGCTTTGTCAAAGGTATCGTCGATAGAGTGCCACCACCATGCTCCCCCTGAGCCTCCAACTTCGCGCCTGTCCTTGTGGTTTGGTGGGATCATGCTGTAGATTCCAATGGAGGTGAGACCTATGCCCCAGAAAGACTGGTCCCCTGCCCGGACCGGACGGGTGGGATTGGTGTATTTTCCCGCTTGCCTTCCATGGGCCAATTGGGCCTCAGCACTTGTAACAGTGGACCATTCGGACAGTTCCTTCACATTAGCTTCATTGAATTCAGCCACTTCCCCCATTTGATACCGTGGTGCATAGATTGTTGCGCCCCTTACCCCTGGAGAATCGATGTTAAAATAGACGATGCCATAATCATAAAGATCCTGCCAGAACGTATCGGCATACCAGGTAGAACCTGAATAGCGTCCGTGGGAATGACCAGGCCACCAGGCCAATCGGACACCGCGCTTCAATGTTCTTTCGTATTTCTTCAGGAGCCTCGATAGTTCAAGAATCGAGCTGTCTCCAGTGGCGTTGTCTGTGGCACCGTCAAACCAGGAGCAGTAATGTCCTCCCACGAGAAGAAACTCCGGCTTCGAGCCCTTGATCTCCGCCACGGGAATATGAAGGGTCTTCCAGCCTTCCCAAAGTTCCGTCTTGATAGTTCCCCTCAGGGTTCCAGCTTGAGCGAGACCGCGAAGGTGCTTCCCATCGTCACCGCTGATGGATATTACGGGAATTCGAGGGATCTTATCCTTCTCATCGAGTGATGGTGTTCCCCATACAGGCGTAACGATCATCATGTGACGCACGTGTCCCGCTGACATGGAGATAATTCCACTGGCTCCATTCCTCACTGCCACTACCGTTACCTGTGGGCTGGCCACCTTATCGACGAGGACGATTTTACCCCTGACATCCCGTCCCTTATAATCTTCTTCCCTTCCATCTCCCACATAAACAATATCGGCGCTCAAGCCTGACGGTGGAGTGCTCAATGAGAAGGAAGGAGTCAGGCACTCGTAACTCATTTTTTCTGGAAAAAATGTTTCGAATTCCGCACGGATAGGGTGGCTTACGTAAGATTCGAATTCGTAAACTTGGGCCTCAATTCCGTACTCTGACAGCTTCGATACAATGTAATTGCATGCCTTGACCTCCTCCGGGTTTCCTGCGAGCTTCTGTCCCAAGGAGCAGAAATATTCCACATGAGCCCGAAGATTTTCCTGAGATACCTCTTCCCTTGCCGATTTTTCAAGACTCTTTGTCTCTTCTGGTATTTTGATCATAAGTGTTCCTCCCATGGTATGCCCCTTTATAACTTCACCCTCGGATCGATGAAGCTGTAAAGCAAATCGACTGCAAGGTTTACCAACACAATGATGAATGCATATACAAAAACGGCCCCTTGTACTACCGTATAATCACGGTCATAAATGGCGTTGACCACGTGCCTTCCAAGACCGGGCCATGCAAATACTGTCTCCGTGACGATGGAGCCACCGAGGTAAACACCAATTTGAAGACCAATCACCGTCACCACCGGGATCAGGGCATTTCGAAAAGCATGCTTTCTCAGGACTTCCCAAAATGACAGACCCCTTGCCAATCCCGCTTTGATATAGTCTTCGTTTATGACGTCTAGCATGCTGGCCCTGGTAGTTCTTGCAGTCAGCGCTGCCGGGATAACTCCCAGTGTTAAGGCGGGCAATACGAGATGGCCCAGAAGATCCTTTATGGCGGCTACATTTCCCGTGATGATCGCATCTAACAGGGCGAAACCTGTGATAGCCTGAATTTTTATGTAGTAGGATAACATTCCGCTGATGGGAAGCCAGTCCATCTGCACGCTGAATATGATGATCAGGATCAGGCCCATCCAGAAGACCGGGATGGATATTCCAAACAGGGCAAAGATCATAGCAATATTATCAAAGATGGAATTTCTCTTAACCGCTGAAATAGTCCCAGCGAATATACCGAATAATGAGCCCAGTAAAACAGCCATAACTGCCAGCTCGATGGTAGCCTTGAGCTTTTCGAGCATCTGAGGGAGGACTGGATCGCCTGTGTGGATACTGGTTCCGAATTCTCCTCGTGAGACGCGGCCTATCCATTTAAGGTATTGAACAACAAGGGGTTGATCCAATCCCAATGCGCGGCGCAGTTCTTGATACTGCTCGGGTGTTGTCTCTTCCTCACCAAGAAGAGTAAGCACGGGATCTCCTGGAATCGCCCTGAGGAATGCGAAGATGATAAAGGATAAGATCAGAAGGACGAAGACGCTGTTGAGAAGGCGCTTCAGAATGTAAATCAGAACCTGAAATTTTGTGGCAGCCATAAAAATTTCCTCTTTTAAGGTCTTAAAAGGGAAATTCCTCTCAATTGAGTTTACTCTTGGAACGCTTTATATTCATGGTTATCCAAGGGCTTTACCATTCCGATTCAAGAAGTCTTGCTTTGCATGAAACCCAGCAAGCTTTTTACTCCCACTTTTTCTCCTCAAGGATTGGTATTTTAATTGATCTTTGAGTCTTCGAAAGAGGAGCGGCTCTTCAACCTTAAAAGAAAATTGATAATCTTTTACTCAGCCTCCATAAAGATGACAACGTATCAATCTACCATTCTTCTCCATGATTTGCGGAGGTTCAGTCTCGCATTTTTTCCCCAGCTTTTCAGGGCATCGCGTGTGAAACCTGCATCCAGAAGGCAGGTCGATGTTTGATGGAATCTCTCCCTCAAGAAAAAATTTAGAACCCTTTTTTCTGGGGTTAGGCTGTGGAATGGAGGCAATTAGAGCCCTGGAATATGGATGCAATGGTTCCTCAAAAAGTTCTTTGGATTCAGCCAGCTCGACAATTTCTCCAAGATACATGATGGCCAAGCGATCGCTTAAAAATCGAAGGAGATTCAAATCGTGGGTGATAAAGAGGCAACTCAGATTTAATTCAGACTTAAGCTTCAATATGAGATTGATTATTACAGCCTGCACAGAGACATCGAGCGCAGAAGTGGGCTCATCCAGTACGAGAAAGTCGGGATTCAGGATAAGGGCTCGACCAATGGCGATACGCTGCCGCTGGCCTCCGGAAAATTCATGGGGATAGCGGTAATAATGATCTTTTGCCAGTCCGACATGCTCCAACATTTCCAGGACCTTTTCCTGCCTTTCCCTCCGGGATATTTTAGTATGCACGACCAGAGGATCTGATATAATATCTCCCACAGTTCTTCTGGGATTTAAAGAGGTATAGGGATCCTGAAATACGATCTGCATCTTTGGGCGCAGGCCTCTGATCTCTGACATCGGGAGGCTGCATATCTCTTTTCCTTCATAAAAGACCAGACCAGAAGTTGCCTCGATCAACCTTAAAATGAGCCGGCCCACGGTGCTCTTTCCGCATCCCGATTCTCCTGCCAAGCCAAACATCTCATTGAGTTGTATGCTGAAGCTAATTCCATCCACGGCCTTGACAAAATTCTTTGAACCCCACGGCCACATTCCGGAACGTTTAAGAGGGAAATATTTTTTCAGGTTTTGAATCTCGATAATGGGTCCCGTTGTTTTCAGGGATCCGTTGAGGTTCATAATTTTGTAAGTAAATATCTGGTCGATATAACTCAAATTTTTTATCTCGTCATTAACTTATAACATCAAAAAACTTTCCCTATCAAGGGTTAAAAACAGGGGTAAAAACAAGCAACGAAGTGATTCTTGCTAAACTCAACCAAAGGAGGAAGCTGCATGGTGCATCCATCTCCTTTTCTATCACAGCGGGTTGAAAATCGGCATCCAGGCGGTGGAAAAATAAGATCCGGAACAGTCCCCGGTATAGAAAAGAGAGCATTGCTTTCAGGGGTGGGGAGTGCCCGGAGCAGCCCCATGGTATAAGGATGGGTCGGATTGTTGAATACTTTCTCCACTGGTCCGAATTCCACAATGTTTCCTGCATACATGACGGCAATTTTTTCGCAGTTCTCAGCGGCAAGTCCGAGGTCGTGAGTGATCAGCAGAAGCGATGAATCAAATTTTTCCGCAAGCTGATCCAGTAACCGAATAATTTGGGCCTGCACCGAAACATCAAGTGAAGATGTAGGCTCATCGGCAATAATAAGCTTGGGCCTCCCACAGATTGCCATGCCGATCATGGCCCTTTGAGCCATTCCCCCGCTTAATTCAAAGGAATAGCTATTCATGATGCGGTCAATGTCGGCCAGCCCGACCTGCTTCAGGATATCAGGGACAATATCTCTAGCCTCCTTTCGGGAAATCGACCGGGCGATTCGGATCGCTCCTTCCATCTGATCTCCGATTTTACTGGTGGGATCGAGGCCCTTTTTCGGTTCCTGAAAGATGAATGAGATCTGTCTCCCACGGACATATTTTATTTCGGACTCTGAAAGGCTCAAAAGATCCCTACCATCCAAGTAGACCTTACCGCTTTCAATTCGACCCGGAAAATCGATTAATTTTATTATGGCTCTGGCTGTAACACTCTTTCCGCATCCCGTTTCGCCCACGAGTCCCACCGATTCACCTTTATTGATTATTAAGCTTACCCCATTCAGTGCTTTGACCACTCCCCGGTAGGTGTAGAAATTGACTCTCAAATTTTGAATATTTAAAAGTGTTTCCATCATTATTGCTATCGTTTGGATTTTGGGTCCAGTATGTCCCTGAGCCCGTCTCCAAAAAGATTAAATCCCAGTACGGTCAGAAAAATAGCGATTCCAGGAAATATAGACAGGTGAGGCGCTATAGTGATGAACTTTTGTGCTTCATTGAGCATGGCTCCCCATTCCGGGATGGGAGGTTGTGCTCCCAGGCCAAGGAAGCTTAAAACAGCAGCTCCCAAAATGGCGTCTCCCAAGCTCAAAGTAGCATAAACGATAATCGGCCCACTTATATTAGGAAGGACATCCTTTCTTATAATCCTGAAGTTGGATGCACCCACAGAATGAGAGGCTTCAATGAATTGGAGCTCTTTTACGGATAAGGTACTTCCTCTGGCGAGTCTTGCGAATCTTGGAATACGCACGATGCCGATGGCAAGAATGGCATTCTCAAGAGAAGGGCTCAGGACGGTCGCAATTAAAATTGCCAGTAAAACATAGGGCAGGGACATCATTATGTCCATGGCCCGCATTATGAGGTTATCCAAAAACTTGCCATAAAATCCCGATATAAGTCCCAGAAACGTTCCAATGGAAAGGGATAATCCAACAGCGAGAACTCCCACTCGGATGGATATCCTCGATCCATAGATCACTCGACTGAATAGATCTCGACCCAGATGATCTACGCCTAAAAGGTTATCGAAGCTGGGTCCGGATATCCGCTTGCCGGTGTAATCGTCCGGTTGATAAGGTGCTAAATATGGAGCAAAAATAGCCGAAAGTATAAGAGCAATAATGATGGCAAAACCGAAGACCGGGCTTTTCCTATTCCAGAGAAGATAGATGGAAAACTTTAAACTATCAAAAAGTGGTTGATATCGTTTATATATAATCTCCACAGCCTTTTCCAAGACAATACTCGCTTATAATGTGTTGCCCTCGAAACCGTTTATGTCACATCTTCCTGTTCCTTTTTCCCCTTTCTTATCCTTTTTCCTGCAAGGAGATAGTCAATTTATACCTTATATGTATAAATTTTTGTCCAATAGAACGCATTTGAGAATGTGCATTAATATATTATCTATCATATAATACACTATTATTTTCTAAGTCAAGGGCAAAAGCATCAATCAATTTTTATTGACATATAGTTAATTTATTTATAATGTCAGGCTTATCAATGAATTGAACATGTCTTTGGAACAATCCATTTGAGTTTAATAACTCCAAGGAAAAAATAGGCGAAAAGGGACTCATAAAAAGATATTAAGTGGATCATGAAATTGTTTGCATTTTACGTCCTGACATCCGCCCGAATTACAAATTTCTAGCAAATTCGATCAGAATCCAAGTTAAATATTGATGTTGGTTTTTATAATAAGTCAGGTTTGATTTATTCAACAATAATTTTTACTTATACCGCTATTTTTGATATTATACTTGTGGATCATTATGGATTGCTCAAAAAAAGTAAAATATAAAGAGATATCAATTAGTTGATGATATATGATCAAAATAAGCTCCGAATTAACTTAAAATTAACAAGTTATAAAAAATTTTATAATCATTTGTTTCTTTTTAGTGTGTTAAACAAAGATCAAGTCATTTTATGCTATTCCACATTATCATATGCTATCTATTATTAGAATTAATTCCTTAACAGGCTGGGATATCCTAATCTTAGGTGTAAGTTTTAAAAGTAGTGGCGGTTCACCCTACACACTTAATCGAATCGGGTTGGCAAAATAAAGCCTAATGAATAATCGAGATGAAGGAATTATGGACCGCAAGCCAAGCAAAAAGAATGTTGAATACTTAAGCAAAAAGGGGAAACTCCTATTATCAATGTTCGTGCTAATTGATGGAACATTGATGAAAACAATGTTTGTGCACGACCAAAATCCTCGAGAGCTCATAATCGGGAGTTCGGTTGCGAACCCATCGCTCTCGCTGCCGCAGGGACGAGCACTTGGTTCTGCGCAGGTCGTCCTTAGTTCTCCAGGAAAGCTGGAGGAATGTCCGATGCATCCAGGTCTGCTGGTGGCAAAGGATGCTTAAAGCTAACCTAAAAGACGATTTCGCTCTTGACTCAAAAATGAGTGGCGCATAATATTATCATCAACGGAGCCGCTGCTCATTTTTTTCTGAAACCTATCAATTCATACTGACAAGCAATCAGTCCAAGTAATGAGGCATCCGATCCAGCCTATAAAGTCTTAAGCAATGGAACGAGCTGGATATGTCGATGAAGGGATCATGATGGTATTAAATTATTCGGGAGGCACTTCATGGAAAAGATTACAGAATTGAAAGTGTGTAGCAGAGAGATCCCTCTGTCTATAGATTTCCCAACCTCATACAAGCACCCCTTCAGGGAGGGCCAAGGGCGGGTCACTCACCACGTCTTCGTGCGGCTGAGTGCCGGTGACCTAACCGGATACGGCGAGGGGACTGAGCTGACCATGTTTACCGGCGGAACCAGCCGGACCATGGAAGAGATCATTCGGGAGCACTTCACGGAGGTCATCCTAGGTTGTACCATTGGCGACGCGTTTCGCGTTTTCCGGGAGGTTATCATGCGTCATCCTCACAACCCCGGTGCCAAGCTTGGGGTGGAGATGGCCCTTTACGACTTGCTGGGAAAGGCTCGGGCGGTCCCGCTTTATGAGTTGCTGGGTCGCCGGATGCGCGACGAGATTCCGCTGTGCCACGCCATAGGAGCACTTTCTCCTGCCAGAGCAGCCGAGCAGGCCCGAGATGCTATTGAGGCTGGGTTCCGCACTATCAAGCTCAAGGCCAATGGCGATATTCCCAAGGACCTGGAGCGAATTAATGCCGTGCTGGAGGTGATGCCTCAGGATGGCAGGCTTCGAGTTGACGCCAATCAGGGCTGGGAGACCTTTCGCCGCGCAGGGGAGGCATTGCGGGAGTTGGCCTGGAATCACCGCATCGAGTACATCGAGCAACCCGTGCACCGGGAACGCATTGCGGACATGCGTAAGCTCTCGGACCGATATGGTGTCCCCATATTTGCTGACGAATCGATTCATACTCCTCAGGAAGCCAGGCGGATGCTGCAGGAAGACCTAGTTGACGGTATCTGTATCAAGGTAGCAAAGTGCGGCAGCTTGGCCGATGGGAAGCTTATTGCTGACATGGCAGCCCTGCATGGAGTGCCTGTCACGCCAGTGTGCGCCTTCGCAACTAGCCTGGGAGCTATGGCGGAGCTACACATGACTACCACTGTCCCACTACTTTCATCGGCAATAGACATGGGACCTTGGAAGCTCAAGGAGGACTTCTCACGCCCACGCCTTCAGCGTGCTCCTATACTTCCGATCCCCGAGACCCATGGCATTGGGGCGGAGCTGGAGATAGAGTTTTAGCCTCATGGAAAAAGAGTCACGATTTGAATTAGGGGCGTTTAAAGGTAAGGATTTCTAAGGCATCCTCCATATACTTGACTGCACTGAAATGATCGGATATGTCATTGGCCAGTAGAAGCCAAAATCGTCATCTATGGAACTGTGAGGGCAATTATACGATTTTCATATTGAAATACAAGAAATAAATAAAGGCTTTAGTGAAAACTGCGGCTGTCATCCTCACAATGCCCCGGGCTAAGTCTCTCACGCTGCTTATCCAGGTGGCATCAGTGCTGGTAGCAGGGGAGGTATTGCCCCGGTGACCTTCAGCTACTGCTTGCTACGAGCCAACAAGATAGGAGCCTGCATATCCTTTCCGGCCGGTTCGTTGACTTATATTCTTCTCTACTTCGGCAAGCTCCTTCCGCCGTTGCATCTGACGCCCTTCAAGGTGCTATCGATTGCTACCGTTGTTGGCTTCGTGACAATTATAGCGGTGTGCTATGCCGTTTCCCCGATGGCGAAGGAGAAGATCAGACAGTGGATCCCCGACTATCGGGCCAAAGTGCCTCCAACCACTTGAGGGAGGCTCCAAAGAACTTTTGATAAAATCATTTTGTCATGCAGTGCTGGGGAGTATCTGTCAATCCCAGCGCTGCTCTTTCCCTTTTACTTTAAGATAACAACAGTAAAATCATGGTAATTTCTCTTAAGGAGCGATTCATGTCTAGCGCGCTTGCTGGAGTTAGGATACTGGACCTGACACGGGTTTTAGCGGGTCCTTTTTGCACCATGGTGCTGGCTGATCTTGGTGCGGAAGTGATAAAGGTTGAGATGCCGGGAACAGGCGACGACAGCCGTTCTTTTGGGCCTTTCGTCAAGGGTGAGAGTTCCTATTTCATGAGCCTGAACCGGGGAAAGAAGAGCCTCACTCTCAACCTTCGCAGTCAGGAGGGGAAGGCCATCCTGAAGGATCTCGTGAGAAAAGTGGACGTCCTGATAGAGAACTATCGTCCCGGAACAATGAAAAAGTTGGAACTGGATTACCCAGTTCTGGCCGCCGAAAACTCTCAGCTTATCTATGCAGCCATCTCAGGCTTCGGGCAAAATGGTCCCTACCATGGGAAACCGGCCTACGATTTCATTGTCCAGGGGATGGGGGGGATCATGAGTCTAACGGCGCACCCCGGGGGGCCGCCTACCAGGATTCAGGTCGGCATTGGAGACATTACCGCAGGGCTCTACACCACAATCGGAATCCTCGCGGCGCTCAAAGAACGGGAAGTCTCCGGCAAGGGCCAGATGATAGATGTGGCCATGCTGGATTGTCAGGTCTCTCTTCTTGAGAATCCTTTGGCCCGATATTTTGCAACCGGTGAGGTTCCCCAGCCCATGGGGAATATCCACCCAACTATAAATCCCACGGGAGCATATTCCACCAAAGACGGCTACCTCATAATTGCCGTGGGAAACGATAACCTCTGGAAGACTTTTTGCAAGGCAGTTGATAGAGAGCAGTGGATTGATGATGAGCGATTTCTTACCAATGCAAAAAGAACGGAGAACATTGCTCAATTTTGTGAGCTTCTCGAGGAGCTTTTCAGAACCCGCAAAACCGCCGATTGGATTGACCTGCTGGAGGAAGCCGGCATCCCCTGTGGTCCTATTAACACAGTGGATCAGGTGGCCAATGACACTCACATAGCTTTTAGAGAGATGATCGTTTCTGTAGAACATCCCGTTGCGGGAGAAGTGAAGATGAGCGGAGTGCCCATTAAGATGAGCCGCACACCCGGATATGTTGCTGCACCTCCACCCATTCTGGGCGAGGATACTGATGAAATCTTACAAAATCTCCTCGGATATAGTAGTAATAAAATCGAAGCGCTCAAACAAAAGAGAGTCATATGAAAGAAAATTCAGAAAAAGAGCCGAACATTATTCTCATAGAGGAAGTTCCCCGCACCGGGACTATTTCATTTACAGTGGGGGTCGCTACGCATGCTTTTGGCGCCACCGTCCCGTGGAGAACCCCACCCCGCCCAAGCTCTAGCTGTGGATAGGGGAACTGCTTTCCGAAGACCTGGCCGCAATCTTTACCCAAGTTTATGCCGAAGTGCCATATACCGATGCCCTCTGGGGGTTCAATTTCATCCGTGTGAAAGGCCGTAAGGTCTTCCAGCAGCCATTAGAAGGTCATGCCGGGTGTGTTGAGAGGTAATGATAATGCGCGAAGCATTGGCCAATGCGCACCGACCCCCCTGGGGATCTGCTACTATCCTCATTCCACCAATGATGCGGTATTAGCAGCCTTTTGCTGCCGAACTGATGCGTAATTAATTAATACCCTAAACCATCAGCTATGCTGATGGTCCAAGCTTTGCTTTG
>CAZTAS010000178.1:0-13809 GCA_964611635.1 uncultured Thermodesulfobacteriota bacterium | reverse complement strand
GATTATATATTAATATAACCTGTATGTCAACTAATTAATGTCGTTTTCTATAAAACTTATATGTAATTTGCTGGGATACAAGATATAGAATGTAAACCTTTCATTCTTGCCTGAAAAGGCCTTTCAACCGTCTGAAATACTCCTTCAGAGAAATACACGGCTTCGAAGGTCAGTTACTGACTATTCAGGGGGCGGAATCACACCTAAGTTACACCTCGGCGCCCCCCTTATTAACGAGGATTAAAAGATTATCGCTTAGGGTGCCAACTAGATATTTTATTAGAAAGTATTTTTCCAGAACGCAGAATTTATTTTAATAATTGCTCAACTTAAACTAACAAAAATGTAATGTTCGGTGCGGGCCAACATCTTTCCTGTGAGATATCAAAATTCCCGCCGCACCTCAGTCATACTATTTTTCACCATCATGGTGAGCATCTCAATCAATGCCATCTGGACGCGATAACTGGTTCCGTCAACGTTCATAATCTGGTGGCCTGAGGTTCCATCAGCCCCGCCGGCCCTGACACATGCCTCCAGCATGCGGTACTCTGTCTGGACATCGTGTAGAACCTCGGGGCGCTTGAGGATGCAGGCGAGTTGAGCGGCAATTCCGTATGCACCCCAGTTGGAGATGGCCGCAACGATAAGTATGTCGGTGGGAACAACGGTGATAACCCCCGATTGACAGGGGCATTGGCACTTCTCGCCATATTTTTGGATCTTCTTGGCCTCAGGATGGATCATCCCGAATCCTACCTCGTTCCCACCGTCGCCGATCCCGATGGTGAGGATACCTCTCGGCTTTGCCTCCAGGGCCAGATAATGAACGTGAGAAACCGTCTCGGGGGGTTTAGCCTTTCCCGTGATGGTGTGAAATATCCCTTTTTCGTTGGGTCCCGATCGTTCAATAAACACGATGGCCTTGGGCTGAAACTTCTCGATAAGCTCAATGGAACGTTCGCGCGCGCCCTCATCCCCCTCAGGAAACGGCACCATGAGGGCGGACCGGCTTCTTTTCGAGAACATTTCCTCGCCCACCACCGATTCCCCGGCCACTTCCACAGGGCCCACGGTGCTATCGATAAACCGCTCCTCATTGATCAAAACCGGCTTGGCTCCCAGACCGAGATCCAAGGCCCGGGCCAGTGCAGCGGCACCCAGAGGCCCGTCCGTTTCTCCCTTATAAAGCCAGGGCGGCGAGCCCGATCCAGCGGCGATAAAGACATGGTCGTGTGGACGAACCCGCTCCAGAAGGGCTTGTGCAGCGAGGTAATGCAAGGGCTTTACTTGTTTTTTACGGGCATGTTCATAGAGTAAATGTCTGACACCCCGAGGGGAGGTTCCCAGAGGCTTCATTTCCACGGCGCATAGACGGTCAATATACTCTCCCACGATCTCAGGCATGATACTTCCTCCTTCTTGTGTTCTCTTAATCAGTGTTTATTTTACAGTGCTGAATCAAAAGCATCCATCCGTTTCACTCTGTTGCGCTGGCGAACACTGCGATGATAGTAATAGCCAGGCTGGGAAAGATCTAGCACACAAGAGCAATCAGTATTCCCGCCGTATCTCGGTCATACTGTTTTTAACCATCATGGTTAGCATCTCAATCAATGCCATCTGGACTCGATCGCTTGTTCCATCGACGTACATGATCTGTTGGCCATGGACTCCATCAGCCCCGCCGGCCCTGACACATGCCTCCAGCATGCGGTACTCTGTTTGGACATCGTGCAGAACCTCGGGGCGCTTTAGGATGCAGGCGAGTTGAGCGGCAATTCCATACGCGCCCCAGTTGGAGATGGCCGCAGCAATCAATATGTCGGTGGGCACTACCGTGATGACCCCCGATTGACAGGGGCATTGGCACTTCTCGCCGCATTTTTGGATCTTCTTGGCCTCCGAATGGATCATCCCGAATCCTATCTCGTTCCCTCCGTCACCGATCCCGATGGTGAGGATGCCTCTCAGCTTTGCCTCCAGGGCCAGATAATGGACGTGAGCGACTGTATCCGGGGGTTTGGCCTTGCCCGTGATGGTGTGAAATATCCCTTTTTCGTTGGGTCCCGTTCGTTCAATAAAAACAATGGCCTTGGGCTGATATTCCTCGATGAGAGCGATGGAGCGCTCACGAGCGCCCTCATCCCCCTCAGGAAACGGCACCATGAGGGCGGACCGACTTCTTTTCGAGAACATTTCCTCGCCCACCACCGATTCTCCGGCCGCTTCCACAGGTCCCACGGTGCTATCGATAAACCGCTCCTCATTGATCAAAACCGGCTTGGCTCCCAGACCGAGATCCAAGGCCCGGGCCAGTGCAGCGGCACCCAGAGGCCCGTCCGTTTCTCCCTTATAAAGCCAGGGCGGCGAGCCCGATCCAGCGGCGATAAAGACATGGTCGCGTGGACGAACCCTCTCCAGAAGGGCCTTTGCGGCCAGATAATGCAAGGGTTGCCCCTGTTTTGCGCGAGCTTTTTCGTAGAGCAAATGTCTGACACCGCGCGGGAGGGACTCTCCTGCATTCATCATCTCTACGCTGCAAAGACGATCAATATATTCTCCCACAATCTCAGGCATGTCACCTCTCCTTCTTTTGATCAATTGAGTAATGGTTATTCTTTCAGTTTTGGATCGAAAGCGTCTCGCAATCCATCGCCTATCAAGTTGATGGATAGGACTGTGATCATAATGGCCAGGCCCGGGAAAATGGGGTACCAGGGGGCCTGCTGCAAGTAGCCCCGGGCATCACTCAACATGAGACCCCAGCTGGGGTTTGGCGGGCGTACCCCCACTCCTAAGAAACTCAGACCGGCCTCGGCGATCACGGCGCGGCCGAAGGAGTAACTGGCTTGCACGAAGATGGGGGCGATAACGTTGGGCAGGACATGCAGGGAAAGAATTCTGGGGTCCTTGGCCCCCAGGGAGGTTGCGGCCGTAACGTAATCCCTCTCCACCACTGAAAGAACACTCCCTCGAATCAGGCGAGCAAACCGGGGCGTGTAAACTATTCCCAGTGCGACCATCAAGTTTCGGATGCTGATGCCAAAACCGGCCATAAGCGCAATTGCCAAAAGTAAAGGAGGGAAGCTCAAGAGAGCATCCATACATCGCATCAGGATATGGTCCGGCCATCCCTTATAATATCCGGATATAAGCCCGATCAGTGTTCCTGCAACAATTCCGATGATGACCGTTACCAACCCCACACTCATGGATACACGGGCGCCGTAAATGACTCGACTTAAATTGTCTCGGCCGAGGGGATCAGTGCCGAAAAAATTCATCCAGTTTGGGGGTACCAATCGATGCTCCACATCTACCGCAGTGGGATCGTGGCTCAGTATAAGAGGACCTGCCAGGGTGATCAGCACACATAAGAAGAAAAGCGCCAATCCCAGTACGGCCACTTTTCTCTCATAAAATCGTTTCCAATAATATTTCCACATCGTATGTACCCATTTTATGGGAAGCGGCTCACTACCATGTTCTTGAATGATTCAAAAAGCCATATTCTTGCTCAAAAATTTTATTTGTTGATCCTCTAATTTCGTAAGATTTTGTTATAGCGTCTAGGAGCATGACTCCTCCTGCTTGTAGTTAGGCTCATGTTAAGTCCGAATACGAGGGTCAACCAAATTGTAAATCATATCAGTTAAGAAGTTAACCATAATGAAAAGAAAACCGATAATCAGGGTTATGCCCTGGATCACTGGAAAATCACGATTATACACAGCCTCGATGAGGAGCCGACCCAGCCCTGGGAGAGCGAAAATCTCCTCCAGGATAATCGTCCCGCCCAGCCGGTAGACAAAGTTGATAGAGGCTATGGTAATTACAGGTATAAGGGCATTGCGCAGGGCATGAATGCTGATTACCTTCCACTCTCTTTGCCCCTTTGCACGCGCCGTTCTAACATAATCCTCCCCGAGAACTTCCAGAAGACTGGATCGTGTCAATCGGGCTATCAGGGCGGTATAATCAGCCGATAAGGAAATAGTGGGCATGACGAGGTTCCGCAGCGCCGGCAGAGGAGATTCCAGAATATTTACGGTAAAACCGGCAATGGGGAACCATTTCAGCATGACAGCAAAGACCACGATCAACACCAAGGCGATGAAGTAGCTGGGAAGGGACATGCCCATGATGGCTACAATCATCACCCAGTAATCCAGTGACCTGTTTTTAAAAACAGCTGATAAAGAGCCGAATAAAATGCCCAGAATTACAGATACGATGGTGCAGGCTATCGCGAGGGTGATGGTGATGTGCATGCGGTCGGCAATCATCTGAGTAACACTCTCACGGGTTCGGATGGAGGTGCCAAAGTCGCCGCGACACAATTTTCCCAGCCACAACAGATACTGTTCATGCAGTGGGCGATCCAGGGCAAATTGCTTCTGGATGGCCGCGATCAGCTCCGGCGTTGCATCCGTTCCCAGCATGATATCAATGGGATCACCCCCACCCATGTGAATGAGAGCAAAGACAATGACGGTCACCAAGAAAAGGGTGGGGATGATCTCTATGAGTTTTTTAGCTGTGTACAAAAGAAAGGTTTTCATGGGCTTTCAATGGTCTATTTATCCAGCCAGACCTCGTTGAAAAACTGTCGGACCACCGGAAGACGATTGTAGCCTTTCACGTATTTAGCGGCTCCCGTGATCCAGTCCACGTGGCAGATGTAAATATACGAACAATCGTCCAACACTTTATCGACGATCTTATGGTATATGGGGACCCGCTTCTTGACGTCGGAGATGGCTTTCCCTTTGTCGAGCAAGGCTTCCAATTCAGGATCAGCAGGCGTGGTTGGCCCGTGGTAGGCCGTAGTACCCGTATGGTGAAACCAGTATAGGGTGCTGTCGGGATCTGGGCTTACATTGTTGATGTCCTCCAGCATCATCTCGAATGGGCGCTCTTTGGCCTTTCTCCGGGCATTGAAGGTAGCCATATCAAGTGGCTCGATCTTGATCCGGATACCCACTTTAGCTAGTTGTGCAGCAACCAGCTCGAGCTCTTTGCGGAGCCAAACCTTTCCGCTTGTCATGCAAGTAGCTTCGAATCCCTTTTCATATCCTGCCTCTTTAAGCAGTTGTCTGGCTTTTTCCAAGTTTGCTTTGTAAGGATAAACCAGTGGGCCGGGACGGGATCCTAAAATGCTTGGCGCGATGGGCTGGTCTGTTAGGGTGGCGTACCCGTAATAAATGGCCTTGACGATCTCCTCCCGGTCGATGGCGTAAGAGATGGCCTGTCGCACCTTTTTGTTCTTTAAAATGGGGTTGGCTGTTTTGTAATCGGTCAGATTGAAAGCAATATAGTCCCAATTCTGGCCAGGGCTGCGATAGACGACGATGTTGGGATTCTTTTCTAGTTGGGCAATGTTCTTCCGATCCGGGGCTTCAATGAGATCAAGATCGCCGTTAATCAGCATGTTCTGGCGCACAAAGTCGTCGGGTATGATCTTGTGAACGAGCCGGTCCAGATAAGGCAGCCCCTTGCGCCAATATTTTTCGTTGCGTTTGAGCACAACCTCGCTGCCCGATACCCATCGGACAAACTCGAAAGGGCCTGTTCCTACCGGATTTCGAAGGAATTTATCGGGTCCGATATCAAAGAAAGCTTTCTTTGAAACCGGCATACCACCGACATAGCCCAGTGAGGTTATAAGGAAAGGAGCCGATGCTTGCGTGAGGTGGAATCTAACCGTGTATCGGTCGATTACCTCCGCGGTTTTAATTACTCTCAGCAGGTACTTGCTCCTTTTGTTTTCCTTAATGATGTAATTTATGGTGAATGCAACGTCTTCAGCGGTCAATTCACCATACCCCTTGTGGAACTGTACTCCCTTTCTCAGCTTGATTTCCCAAGTCAAATCATCGATCTGCTTCCATTCTGTGGCCAACCCAGGGTGCAAGCTGGAATCGGAATAGTCAGGCGTAAGTAGAGAATCATAAATGGACGAGGAGAAATTTGCCAGCCCGGGATCGCCCCCCGACATCATGGAACTCAAGGTAATGGGGTCGTAAGAAAGCCCGACACGCATCGTCCCACCATATTTGGGCGTTTTGCCCAAGACCTGAGAGGGGACAAGCACGGCAATTATGACCATCACAAACAAGATGGCCATCGGTCCATTATGACACCACGCAAGCGTTTTCTTGAGTTTCATTTCCTTCTCCTTTTCTGATTGTTTGTATCAAACTCCGTTGGTTTACACTAGGCCTTTATATACGAGTATAAGAAAGATCTAACCATACAAGAAACGATTAATACAGACCCTTTTGCACAGTATGCGGATGGGACAACAACGTGGTCGAATGAATCTCAAGGAGTGAACAGTGATGGCGCGGTCTGTGCTTCTAACCCAATGTCAGCCGACTTGAAGCTATGCAGTGTTGGGCAGTTGAATTGTTCCAACAATGCGAAGTAACTGGTATCAAACCTATTTATTCTTAATCAGCTTCAACTATTGTAGATTGTGCTTCCGGGTCAGTTCCATTCCAGGTAATATTCAGGTAGCTCAAACATAAAAAACCTTATTCCCCTCCCAAATAAAAATAGAGTCTTTTTCAGGCTCTTCTCGTCATCAATCCCCTCTTATTAAAGAAGACCGAGCTCAATAACGGCGATTAACGGATACAAGTTTAAGTCTGGATATTTAGTAAGGTATATGGTATATGTCATAGCGACAAATAAATGTCAAGAAAATTTTATTAACTTACTGCTTTGGACATATTCCACAATACCTCGGGTACTCCAAGCCAAATTTCTCGTGTAATGAATTGCTAGGGGGCTGGGTGCCGGAGAAATCGATCGTTCAAGCTGTCCAGCTCTGCTCCATGCCATTTTGTTACCGGCTATTGTGCTCGTGATTGTTTTTTCACGATATTGTGCTTTATAAAGTTCTCTTGACAGGATCCAATATAAGTCTCTAACCTAGGGTCGAAAGCATGGTTGAACGATAGCGGGTTTGTACGATAATAATTGCTGCAGCGTGAAACTCAGCGTATTTGCACCGCACGCTACCATGACCTTTTCTCGGGAGGCATGACCATGAATGCAAGTAATGGAGATATTATGCGGGTGGATCTTTCCGCCAAGGAGGTCGTCTTTGATCGGTATGTTAAATACAGGGAATGGATCGGCGGACAAGGAGTCAATCAATACATTTTATTCAATGAATTGCCGGTGGGCATATCCCCCTATGACCCATCCAATATACTGGCGGTGGGTACAGGCGCACTTGTGGGCACATCCGCACCCGGTGCCTCTCGAACCAATATAGATACTCTCAATCCCTTTACCGGCGGGATAGGCTCCAGTAACGTGGGCGGCCATTTTGCCAAAGAATTGAGATGTGCGGGGATAAACAATATCGTCATCAAGGGGAAGGCCGAGGGGCTCGTTTACCTGCGTATCGACGATGGGGGCGTGGATATAATCAATGCTTCTCATCTGCGAAATAAGACTGTTTCCCAAACGGTTAGGCTGCTTCAAAAGGAACTGGGAAACGATTTCAAATTAATGCTCATAGGGCCCGCCGGTGAACACCTGGTGAGGTCCTCTTGTGTCATCGTGGATGAAGCCAGGGCCGCAGGCCGTTGCGGGATTGGCGCGGTAATGGGATCCAAGAACCTTAAAGCCATAGCGGTGAGAGGTACCGGAGTTGTCGAGCCGGCTGATCGTGCAATGTTCGACAGCGTGGTAACAGAGTGCCTGGAGAAAGTCATTTCAAGCTCTTTTGCGGAAGGGGCGGCCCGATATGGCGTATACCGTGATGAGCCGTGGGATATAGAAAGCCCGTATCGGAACTTTTCTGGGAAAGTACCAAGCCTTGAAAAAAAACGAAGAGTGCTGCCGGATGAGTTCTTACCTTACATGATCGGCAGCAAGACATGCGGTTCCTGTCCGGTGCCTTGCTGGAAGATCTACCAGGTACCGGGCGAGGACGAACCCGTGGTGAGCGAGGCGCTGGAAGGTAATACTATAAAAAATTTCGCCGCTAGGCTGGACCTGTTTGACCCCATAGTTGTGCTGAAAGGCCATGCCTTATGCGATGACCTTGGCTTAGACGAGGACGCTGTCAGCGCAACCATCGCCTGGGCAATGGAATGTTACGAGAAAGGGTTGATCACTAAGGAACACACTGGCGGCCTGGAGCTTCAATGGGGTGATGACGAGGTGGTGTTCGAGCTTATTAGAAATATCGCACATCGACGAGGCTTTGGCCATCTGTTGGCGGAGGGATGTCTGAGAGCGTCTGAAAAGCTGCCGGGTACCCGGGAGTGTTGCATACACGTGAAAGGACAAGAACTGTATGAGGCCATTTGGGCTTGTCCGGCCTGGGCTCTGGGCGTTGTGGTCTCTGCCAGAGGCGGTGCGCACACCAGAGGGGCTGTGAAGACCGAACGAATTAAGGATATTCCTGAGTCGCTCTGTCAGCGCTTCTTTGGCATGCCTTCGGTTGGTGATAAGCTCTCCTATGAGCACCAAGAACGCCTGGTTGTCTTTTTTGAAACGTTTCAAGCTTTGTCAAATTCTCTTGGGCTGTGCTATTTCATGCACGGGTTGTGCTCGTTGGACATGCTGTTGCCGGATGATTACGCCCGGTTGTATTCTGCAGCCACCGGCCAAAAGGTAGACACTGAGCGAATGATGTGGCTTGGCGAGCGTATCTTCAACCTTGAGAAGTGCTTTAATGTCCTCCATACCAAATGGACTAGAAAGGATGACATGCCGCCGAAACGATTCTCGTCGCAGCCTTTAGATGGAAAATTTAAGATAGATTTGCATGCCTGGGAACAGATGCTCGATCGCTACTATGAGTTGCATGGTTGGGACAAAACTACTGGATGGCCTCGAGGGGAAACACTTCAGCGTCTCAATATGGGTGAAATACAGAGGACGTTTGAACAACATGGGAGGCTAATTCAAGCAACTGATTCTGAAAAAGACAATAACACGTATACCGGCTGAGCTCGAAGGCGATATAGGATAATAAAGGGTATGGGTCAATAGAAAAGACATCACTAGATATGGCAGTTGATCTTGATACGGTTTTTAGATCTCTTATGAAAGACACCAAAGAATCAATAGGGCTGATGAATTGGCATCTGCTTAGCTTGTGTCTGTTAGTCTAAATTATGTGCACACAACAAGCTTAAATCCAATCACATACCGATTTCGAGTGCAATAATCGATTAATCCCCAACATATTGCGGTTGGTCTATACAGACGAAAATTTTAGATAGCTTGCCATTATCTGGATTCTCCAAAAGAGTGGGATATGGAAAACATATGAAAACATTGAATGAGATTAAATTGAAGGAAAAGCGAATACTCTCTGTCGATTACCAATGGTAATCTTTAACATCAGAGAACATTTCAAGAATAACGACTTCAGGAAGAAGTCCTCCGGACGTTGTTTTTAGAAAAAATATCTGACATTCCCACTCAATATTCTTAATTCCTCTCGATTGCATCAAATTATTTTTTTATACAAACCATATAACCCTTGCCATGGCTCTGCGTCAAGATAATGACCATTGGGACATATTTCCACTCTTGGTTTCCCAGGTTCCCAAAATATGGCATCGTAATCAGACCCTTTGTTCTGAGGGTTTGAATTCCATCCGTTTTTGAGGTATTCCACCGCATCCATATCCGATTTCTCCTTTGCGTATTGTTCTTATCGGCTGGTTCCGAAGCCCTTCTCCTTTCTCCTGACCTCCTTTCGTGGTCCTTTAACTCTTCTCGCGGCAATCCACTTACCGTACGCGCCGAATGCCTTCGTGAACAATTACCAGTTCTTCCATTGAGGTGCCCGCACCTTCAAATTCAGCCTTATATCTAAAAAAGCCGTGGACTCTTGACGGCCATCCACGGTCAAACTCCCACCGGGGAATCTCATTCCAGTCGATGTCCCGTATAACGATGCTCCCATCGATTTTGAACTCGGTAGTATCTCCTGTTTCCACCATCTGCCGCCACTGCCACAAGGTCATATCTGCAGTGATGCCCCGCTTGAGAACGATGTTCCCCCAAGTGATCGGTCCCGGGATCTTGACAATGTTTCCCTCGTCTTCGGTCCCGGGGCGAAACTCCACCACCGCGCTCTCTGAACCCAGGCCGCTCACTTCGGAAAAGTAAGCGATCACGCGCCCATTCGCTTCCAGGGCAACTGGCAACTGGCGGACAATGGGAATCGTGTCCGGAATCGTCGTGCTCCCATCAGCTGTGTTCGGAAACGATGTGGTTGTTTGACTGGACACGGGGGTTGCCATCATAACCAACATCGAGACGGCTGCCGCCACCAGCGCAGCCATAAGGCCTAAATTTTCCCGGTCGAATATTATTTTCTTCAGCATCCTAAATTTGACCTCCATAATCCCCTCCCCTCTTAGATAAGAAAAAAGGATATTGCATTTTGGCTAAGGTATTCTGCATCTGTTTAATAATAAAACAATGTGATTTTCCTGTCAACGAACATCTGTGTCCTGAAAATAGACATTGATTGTGGCACTGCTTCTTTTTGATCCCTTTTAGGCATTTTAAAACCGTGGCCAGCGGGGCAGTGCTTTTATTTCGCCTTTATGAGCTGTTTAATGACATCGGATCGCCTGGTAAAAAAATCAAGAGCCCCCATTTTGGGCACATGTATCCTTTGAGCCGCTTAGAGCTTTTCTTTTTCTTTTTTCTCTCTGAGTTTTTTCACTCCTGGAGGAGTACATAGGTTTTCCTTCTCATCTCCAGGTAAATCCTGTACTTCTCCAGGCTTGCGGCTATCTTCAGGGTGATGCATCTGCCATGGTGTATAAGCTTTCCGCCCACTTCTACCAGCAACCAGCGGATGCTCTGTATGGTCTTTGTCCTCCAATTTTCAGGCAAGGTCAGATTTTTCTGCCACTTGACCAGCTTGACAATGCGAGACAGTTATATTAGCCTTCATCATATCTCACAAATTGAACCTTATATCATGCATTTGTTGAATTGCCTTTTCGCAGGAGGTGCATCATGAAGACATCACTCAAAGTTTTTCTTTCTCTTTGTCCCTTGATGGTCCTCCTCATGTTGGTGCCCAATTTGTCCCCTGCATGGACTTGGCAGGCCACATGTCCAGATGTTCTGGCAAGAGGGTATTTGAATGTAATCACCATCAACTTATTATTCTCTGAAGTTGAGGAGCGTCAGGAGAGATTGCACGCAATTGCAGACTACATAGCAGAAGCCCTAGAAGAGCCTCCAGATGTTATCCTCACCCAAGAAGTCATTGGCGGGGTATTGTCGGGGACTGTCAACAGTGCCATTGATTTGAAGAATCTCCTAGCTCAAAAAGGTCTCAATTACAACCTTCGTTATCGGTTGGCAAATGGGCTGCCTGGGGTTCTCTCCGTCGGAAATGCCATTCTCAGCCGATGTGAGATCGTATTAACGGCTGCCAGAACCCTCCCCATTGTGACCGAGGAGCCATTTCAAGGGTTTAAGGTACCGCTCTCAGGCGAAAGGCCATGATGTGCAGAATCAAAATCCCAGGATGCGGCAAAATTCATGTGTACAACGTCCATCTCTGCGCTTTCTGTGATTCATTTGGGCGTTTATTGCAGGCCTATGAGCTGTTGGATTTCATCGACGATATGGAAAGCCTCATATGGGGCAAAAATCCAGTTATTCTCGGTGGGGACTTCAACATTGCTGATGAACGGGTAGGCACAGACGCATTAGAATATGGTGTTATTGTGGGAGCTGGATTTTCTGATACTTATGCAATATCTCATAATGACGATGGTATTTGTATGGATGGCGTTTGTTGCGATCCGGAGACGGGGGTCGGTTGCACCTTCGCGGTTTCAGAGGACAATCCTTATGCTATCAACCAATTCACTGGTCTGCCAGAGGAAGCAGTCAGAATTGATTACATCTTTGAACAGGGATTTGAGGAGGAGGACATATTAGAGAGCACTGTCATATTCAACCCTCCTTGGGTTTCAGACCATTCGGCTGTTCTGACAAGGTTTGCTGTGGATTAGCGATATTGAGCCAGAGAATCAAGTAAAGACAGGGTCACCACGCCCTGCCTATTCATTTATTTCAAGATGAAGTCGATGGTCTTTACCCACTCCCCATTCTGTTTATTTCCAATTGAAATCTTCACTTACTAACTGAAACTGTCTACCATTTATTTCAGTAAGAAAGTGCGCCGCATGAGTACACCTACAGAGGGTGAGAATTAGCCCTTGGCAGGAGTTGGCTATTTCTGGTTAGGAAAGCCAATACGGGAAACGAATCCAGCACAAACGGTCTGACCATGTGATTGGTGCAATTCCCTGCCCGAAAATAACGCCGCCAAAGGAGAACCAGCATGGTGAAGCACTACCACCATGGTTTATTGAATCAAGTGCCTTTCCTTGGAGGTGGGAACCCCGGTGACCTTATTGACGGTTATTCCCGGCCTGCCATCACCTTGCTGCTTTACCTGCTTCGGCCCATCATGTCCCCCCTGTTTAACGATGACCAGGAGGGGTTTTTCGCCCTGATCCTGCTTTTCTTTGAACAACCCCAGGTGCTTGGCCAACGCATTGAGCGCTTTGACCTTGTCATGAAAACGCACTGTTGTTAAAATTTTCCTACGTTTTCCCCGACGTAGGCTTACTGGCCTTCGGAGAGAAACGATTATCAAGAAATACTCTCACCCTCGTGGGTAGTCAAGGGGAAGATTGCCCTTCCTGGCTGACTACCTTACTCGGTGCCAGTGGCTTCTGTGAAGCAGTGATCAAGTTAAATCTCTTCCAGTAGATCACGGCTTTCACGGATCAGACGTTTGATGTGTCGCCTCCGGGCTCTTGATTCAGCCGAATAATGCCAATGTCTCTAATTGGCCTTTCTGGATCGTTCAAGTCCTTCCCTGGTGCGGGGGCCTGTACTTTTCCCACCATGCATTTGGCATTTGCCATTGGCCATGGCCGGTGCCCTGCAGGAGGTTGGCACCACACCTTGGCGAGCTGCTGGGGTCTCCAGGAGTATTGCCGTGTTTCAACCATCCCCGTCGTGTTGCATGGGGTTCATCCAAGGTTTTTGCCACTGCTCTCCCCCCTTCCCCTGGAGCTCACATTCCCCACAATGGCTTGCCCGCCCTGGTGGACGTGAACATGCTTTACAGTGACCTTTTGCTCCCCACCGGTCCTGTAGCGTTTCAAGGCTTCCACCAAACACGCGAAAGTTCTTGCCAGCTTGTTTGCCTGGCTTAAATTGGCTATCTTGCCATCAAACGGTTGGTCAGTTATCATTGCTCGCTTCATCGTGTCCATCGCAAGGTGGTGCTCTCCAATCATCTGGACGGCAATCATGACCTCAATCTCGTCCCTCGGTGAAATCCCAGCCAATAGCGCCATCGCGATATTCACATAAGCCTCTATATTCCCCTTATCGACTCCTTGAATGCTCACGCATCCATGGAACGTCTGGATCACCTGGGATATAAGGTAGTTCTGCAAATCGGGATCAGTTGTTCCCAGGGCCTCCATCAACTTTATCCGATTGAAATCATCAGACCCCAGGGGTTGCAGTTCGGGGATCCCTTTGTTGTCATTCACCTTCTTGAATTTTACAGGTTTGTGCTTGAGACGCTTCAAATAATGGGAGATCCGTTCGATTTCTTCCTTCGTATATTCCTTTTTCTCAATGTTTTTCTTCTCACTCTTAATAGGTTTCATCGCCTGCTTTCCTCTCTATTTCATTTTCAAAAAGAGTCCTCAATTCTTTCAAGATATGTTTTTTGCGGCGATTCCTGGTCTCAACTGGCCCAGAGCC
>CAZTAS010000177.1:0-13936 GCA_964611635.1 uncultured Thermodesulfobacteriota bacterium | reverse complement strand
TTGGCAGAAATAATGTGTTTTCTGTGTTTTTTAATCTTCTACTGCAAAATCCGGGTTTAAATCCTCCTGGAAGAGATGATTGATCAGACCAATGTCGTGATTATTGGTGGAGGATGCGCTGGGGCAGGCATAGCTCGCGATCTTTCCATTAGGAATGTTCATTGTGTCCTGCTGGAGCAGAAAGATCCGGCTTATGGCTTAAACGACAGGTGCAGTGACATATTGCACAGCGGTGCGCTTTACGCCGTGGCGGATCCCGTTGCGGCTCGGGAATGCTATTATGAGAGCCGCATTTTGCGCAGGATCGCCGGACATTACATAAAGGAAACGGGAGGCTTTTCGGTTCTGCTCCCCGGAAATGATCCTGGCTATGCCGAACGACTGCTGCATGCCATGTCTCAGATAGGCATACCTGCCCGAAAGCTGTCGGCCGGCCAGGCGATTGATCAAGAGCCAGCTTTAGCACCAGAGGTGCTGGAGGCCATCGCGGTGCCTGACGCAGTGGTGAATCCCTTCGCTCTCGCGCTGGCCAACGCCCAGTCAGCACGAGAGCACGGAGCCCAGGTGCTGACAGAATGCACCGCGGTATCCCTAATGGTGGGAGGCGGAGAGGTGCGGGGAGTTCGGACCAGGTGCCATCAGTCCGGGGAAGAACTGGAAATACGCTCATCATGCGTGATCAACGCCGCGGGCGCACGTGTCGGCGAGATCGTACTCCCTGAGGGCATCAGCATACCCCTGGTGCTCTCACGAGAGAAATTCATTCTGATGAAGGGTCGCCTGTGCAAGAGGGTGATTCACCGGTGCCGGGCGCAAGGGTCGGGCGGAGATATGGTGATACCTGACGACACCAATACCATTACAGGGACAGCCACCGAATCTGACCGGATAGCGATCAGCCCCGAGGAAGCGGACAATATAATTGAACTGAGCGGGCAGATGATCCCTGGTGTCCTTGAGGCCAGAGCAATCCGGGCTTTCTCCAGGACCCAGCCCCTGCTGAAGCTGAGGGGCCCGCAGGTAGAGCAATCAACCAGCCGGGGCATCGTCATTTTGGATCACGGCATACTGGACGGGGCAGTGGGCCTCTATACTGTGCTAGGAGGAGGGGTCACCACTTACCGACGTGCAGCGCAATTGGCTGCCGATTCCGTATGCAGAAAGCTGGGAAACTTGGCCCCATGCAACACGCATCGCGAAATCCTGCCGCGAATTGCATACCAGGGCGATAAAGAATTTGGAAGTGCGCATCAAGACCTCACGACCGCTGACCTCCAAGAGATCCTGCTGCTGGGAGATAAAGGGGTTAAGGCACTGCGGTCTTTACTGGAAGAGAGATGGGAAGGGGTAAGGCCGTTGGCCTGGGGAGAACGACTCCGGGAAGAGGAATTGATCCGGAGTATCATAATGGAGACTTTTAACCTGGATAATACTCAATGACTTCCGTGGATTTCAACACCATCCTGGCTGGCGGGGAATTGTCGAGATTAAACTTTAATCATACGAGATAACCTTCATGGATTTCGACATCATCGTGATCGGCGGGGGTTTGTCGGGGCTTATAGCCGCTGCCGCTGCGGCCTGGAATGGTTTGCGGGTCGGTGTGGTATCCTCAGGGATGGGGGACCTGCTGATATTTTCCGGCTGCATTGATCTTTTGGCCTATTATCCCGGTGAATCCATGCGCCCGGGACCCGCGCCTGATACCCTTCTGGATCGGCTTGTGGCAAATAATTCGGAGCATCCATATGCGCTCGCCGGGCGCCGGTGGATCGAGGACGCCATCCGATTCTTCACGGGCCTTTTGCCAGAATGGGAATATCAAGGAAATCTGGATCGCCTGATCCCATTGCTTACTGCCATTGGGACTGTAAAGCTCACCGGACTCGTCCCGCGTTCCATGTCAGCCGGCGATCTGGAAGAGGAGGGAGAAATACTGCTGGTGGGGTTCCAAGGGCTACGGGAATTTTCAGCACCATATTTGGCCACAAACTTGGCGGCTGTCGGCGTCGAGGATGTACCGGAGGAAGGGGTGCGCGGAGAGACCATCGCTGTTGATGATATAAGCAGATATGGGGGAGCTACAAACACTGCATTGGCACGCCGACTGGAACGGGAGAACCTCCTTGAATCCATTGCGCTAAAGGTTCGACCCCTGGTGCGGGCGGCCCCCCGCATCGGCTTCCCGGCCATCCTGGGGCTCACGGAAGACGGCCCAGCGCGTGAGTACTTGGAAAAGCGGCTTGGGGTGAGAGTATTCGAGGTTCCCGGTCTTATACCTTCCATACCCGGGCAGCGGCTGTTCAATCATCTCCAGAGAGCCCTGAGTCGATTCAGGGTACAGCTCATGCTGGGATCCCGAGTTCTGGGTATTTGCCTGGAGGGGCGACAGTGCCGATCCATTATTGTGTCCCGGCTCGGGCGAACCACAGAAATGCGCGCTAGCCAGTTCATCCTGGCCACGGGTGGAATACGCAGCGGAGGGCTGATTGCCGAACGCGGCGGACTCCTGGAGCCCCTTTTCGGGCTCCCCGTCGACCAGCCCGCCGATAGATGGGAATGGTTCCGGATCTCTCTGTTCGATCCGGAGGGCCACCCTCTGGATAGGGCAGGTGTAATGGCAAATACTGATCTTCAGCCGATTGATGCGAAAGGTCAAATCCTCATTGATAACTTAAGGGTATGCGGAAGGATACTGGCACACCAGGACCCCCTCAGAGAGAAATCGGGTGGAGGGGTGGCCATCGCCACGGGTTACAAGGCTGGAGCGTTGAGCTCCAGTGGGTGAAAAAATTTCATCTAATGGAGAATATGTTATACTGAAGCCCCCCTCAGTGAAATGGGAGGGAACCATAATTTCTGTTAAGAAACAGGAATGGGGTTGACGATACTTGACCAAATGACTATATTATTTATTACTGTAGGTGAGTTATTAAGACCTTTAAAAAGCTTTGAGTCGCCCCGCATGTTCCACGAAAGTTCCCGGACAATCCGCATACGCTTTTTAAGGGTCTAACAATAATTTTTTCAGAGGAGCAAAAATGAGAAATGTTTATCTAGATTATACCGCCACCACTCCTCTCGCCCCTGAGGTGTTTGAGGCGATGCAGCCTTACTTTCTCGAAAAGTTCGGCAATCCTTCCAGCATTCACAGTTACGGGGAGGCCCCTCTGGAGGCCATCGGGGAGGCGCGGGAGAAAGTCGCCCGGCTCATCGGCGCCACGCCGGAGGAAATTATCTTCACCTCCTGCGGAACCGAGGCCAACAACCATGCCATCAAGGGAGTGGCTTTCCAGTACCTTGATAAAAAGGGCCATATTATTGTCTCCGGCATCGAGCACTTTTCCGTATGGTACGTGGTGCGGCGTCTCCAGAAGTGGGGCTACCGTGTGACGTACCTGCCGGTGGACCGATTCGGAATGGTGGATCCTGAGGATGTGGCGCGGGCCATTACAGATAAGACCATTCTGGTATCCATCCAAATGGCCAGCGCCGAGGTGGGGACGATTCAGCCGCTGAAAGAAATAGCCCGAATCGCAAGGGAGAAGAATATCCCCTTCCATACCGATGCCGTGGCTCCAGTGGGTATAATACCCGTTGACGTTAACGAATTGGGCGTGGACTTTCTTTCTTTGTCTGCTGCCCAGTTCTATGGCCCGAAGGGTGCAGGGGCTCTCTATATCCGGCACAAGACCCCGGTTGTCCCACTTATGGACGGCGGGGCGCAGGAGGATGGGAAACGCTCCGGCACCGAGAACGTGCCGGCCATTGTGGGAATGGGCAAGGCGGCTGAGCTTGCGATGGAGCGCATGGAGTCGGACGCAGCACGCTTCATTTCGCTCAAGCGCCGCCTGATTGACGGGATAAAAGAAAAAATCGACAACATTTATGTTAATGGACACCCGGAGAGGTGCCTGCCAAACATTGTGAATATCTCCGTGGGTTACGTGGAGGGAGAGAGCATGCTGCTCTTCCTGGATGGGGAAGGGATCGCGGTTGCCAGCGGCTCCGCGTGCACATCGGTCTCGCTGAGAGCGTCACACGTCCTGACTGCCATGGGCTTGTCCCCGGAGCTTGCCCAGGGATCTCTTCTCTTCAGCCTGGGCCGGGAGACCACGGAAGAGGATATAGATTACGTGATCGAAAAAATGCCGCCCATTGTGAAGAGGCTGCGTGAACTATCACCGCTGTCCGAAAAAAGCATCGAAAATGAGACGAAAATTGCGTCAGCCAAGGAGTAAACTGAAATGCCAAAGTATTCTGAAAAAGTGATGGATCACTTCAGAAACCCACGCAATGTGGGCGAGATACCCGACGCGGACGGAGTGGGAGAGATCGGCAACGCCACGTGCGGTGATATAATGAAGATTTATATCAAAGTGGACAGCAACGAGGATCGCATCATAGACGCCAAGTTCCAGACGTTCGGATGCGGCGCTGCCATTGCCACAAGCTCCATGGTCACCGAACTTGTCAAGGGCAAGACTATTGATGAGGCCCTTCAGATATCCAAGCAGACAGTGGCGGAGGCACTTGACGGCTTGCCACCCATAAAGATGCATTGCTCCAACCTGGCATCCGATGCCCTCAAGGCAGCCATTAACGAGTATCGATGCAAGAAAGACGGGGGACCTGAATGCCAACAGCAGATTCCCGTGGGCGAAGCACACCATCACTACAAAGAAGAGGAAGGCCACCTCTGATCGGCACCCTTCTCAAGGGGCTGTGGGCTCCCTGGAGAATGGCCCAAAAGGGCAGATATGCGAATAAAACCAGGTCACATTTTTCGACAGCGGAGAGAGTATCTGACTGACATTAAAAGATCATGGTGCCGGTTGATTACTTTTCCGAGTCAATTCTTGCAGCAAAGCTCGATGTTTCTATTGTCCAAGAATGCAACGTCGAGCTGATTGTGGTTCATGTTATCCCTCCATTACATCACATCCTGTTTATCATACAGCAGTGCCTGATCCTTAAGATATTGAGGAAAAGGCGCCGGGCCTAGCCCGGGAAGAGCTCAGCCGCATGATCCCTCCAAAAGTCAAGGGAAATACCTGTTTTCAGCTTGACATCAAAATTATTTTTGCTAACATAATCTTATAGCCAATGTTGGGATGGGTGTCCGCCCTTTGAGGTATTCGTTTTCGAATGGCAGGGTGAGCCGCTTTTCTCGAAAGAGCAGCAGAAAAATCTTTTTGTTCCTCTGCTTTATTTGCCCATGAAGCTGCCGCCGATCATCTGCTTAGCTGATACCTCCCAGAAGGGCGGGAGCCCTGAAGCCAGCAACCAGAGAATCTTAGGGATCGAAGGAGGTAAACAAAAATGTCGGTGGTCAAGATCATTGAGCTGGTCGGTGAGTCAAAAGAGAGCTGGCATGATGCCATCAGCAATGTCATCAAGGAGGCCCAGAAGACCCTCCGGGGGATCCGGCGCATCGGCGTTGAAGAGTTTGACGTGCGCATGGGGGATGATAAAGTAGATGTATATCGAGTTAGGGCAAAGGTATCATTCCGGATTGAGCGCTAGAATCTGCACCGGGTAATCAAGAATATTCTTTCTAACGTTAAGCGCTCAGTTGTTTTGCATGTAAAAAGCATTTTTGACCTTTGGTCAAATTAACGTTATCGTGCGCCTTATCCCAGCCCTATTAAATGCGAAAAAGATTGTTGAATGTCCGGGTTAAAGGGGGGATATGATACGCCAGGCTTGATATCTTGTGAACCCGAATTTCCAAATAGCACGTCTTCCTTTTTCAATGCCATTTCAGATTCCATGCCGAAATTTTACTCAACCGTCTTTTTGCCTGGTTGAAGCGCTCTTCTGGTTTTTCGGATGATTCTTTTCGAATGTAAACCAGGGACAATTCTTCCTGGACATAAAACTCATCCCCCAGGGGATGTCTTGATTATGAAATGAACAAGGGGCGGATCAGAGGCACAAGAAAAAATAATTAAGAGTTCCTCAATAATATGGTTCGACTAATAATCAAAACAGAATAATAAGTCAAACTTCGCAGCAGGGGGAGATTGACGAAACGTAATTCGCATAGTATGGTAAATGGAAAGATTGGCGAAAGTTTTTTGATAATCCATTAATTTTACGAAAGACTGTAGCCAATGTTAAGAAAAGTAGGCAATAAGCATGGATGATAAAGAAACTCTCAACAAATATATGCTAAAAGAGATTGATTTAATTCAAGACATCATAAAACGCATGGCTTTCAATTCATTTATGATTAAAGGATGGGCTATAACCCTTGTAGTCATATCTTTACTGTTAAAAGGAGCTGAGTATCAAGTTTGGATTGCTTTTATTCCTTTGTTAGTTTTTTGGTTTTTAGATGCATACTTTTTATGGCAGGAACGGATGTATAGAAAGTTGTATGAATGGGTTATCAACAACAGGATGAAAACAGAGGAATATTTATTTGATATGAATGCTTACCGATTTAAAAATGAAGTCCAGTCAAGATTTAGGATTATGTTTTATATAACTTTAGGTTGGTTCTATGGCTCAATAGCAATTTTGATAGTAATTTACTCAATTATTCTATACTTAGGATAGAAACAAGTATATTAATACAGCAAGAAGATTGCTTTTCAGCTTTCACTGTGAAAGGGACGCGGGTGACCTGGACGACCTGTTGTCCGGGTCGCAAAGCGACAAAAGGATAGATTCAAGAGCGTATCTTTGTTAATCGCCAGCTTTTCCTATAGGACTTTTAGATTGACAGCACCTATTGCGGCTGTGCAGCCCGGATAAATAAGTTGTCTGTGCCATGCGACCAGGGCGGAGGAAATTGTTAGAGACATACTAAGGAGGCAGCCATGAAAAAGGCATATATAAGCGTGTCGGTTCTGGCCATTCTTCTAATTTCATTGCAGATTTTCGCTTACGACATGAACGGTATTTGGGAGGTCAGAACAATCATAAACGAAGCATCCAGCACTTCATATGTTCATATGTAAGTGCTCACCAAAATGGCTCTGCTATCATACTAATCAACCTAAATATAGTTGTACCGGGATGGTCATACGCCATTGGGGAAATAACGGAAGGTAATTTTGCTGCCACATATGTTTATTCAACAAGCGAGGGCCTCAATTTATTAGACAGGATAGAAATTCGGGGGCAAATGGTTGATGAAGCTAGTATTTCAGGTGAGCTATGGTTTTATTACGCCTTTGGATCATCAGTCCTAAATTTCAACGCCAGTAAAATTTGGCCATAAAAGAGCCCGGCTTTCGCCGGGTAATATAATGCCATCGTGGGCCGTGTGGCCTGGCGATGGAGCCAGAGGTAGAAAAAACCAAAGAAAAAATCATTTAAAACAGGAAAGCCTGATAATCGAATCCGATAACGAAAAATACCAGCCCAAATTGGCATGGACGAGCGATATCGAAAAGCTCATAATAGGCCGTGTCGTGTGGGGTGGAGGAATTTGTTGGAGATTTGAGATTTGTTTAACGGCGCCAGGACAGATAAAAGGTTTTATGCAGAAACCATATAATCAATAGTTATACGGACAAACCCACTTCGGCCATTTGCTGGCAACAGGTCGCCGCATGGGAAACAACAAACGTTATCATGTCCGACAAACGCATCCCTTCCAGTGATAGCGACGCGCATCTGGACGCGCAGAAGCCCCAGTCGTCAGAGGAAGTCCTCTGCATGCTGTGTTCCCTCGAGCACCGACGACGTATTCTGGTTCCTCGTGCACACCTCAGCATCCATCTTCAGAGCGACCACGGTATCGTTTCTATTGCAGCATACGATGAAGTTGTGAGTGCGCTTGGAGAGCAAATTGATCGGATCCTCGATAGTTTATTTCCCGAACAGACAACCATACAAACGAGTGCTGTCGACGATATCATCCAAGTCATTAAGTCTGCCACAACCGCATTCGACCGAGGAGTTGTGGACCTCCAAAAACAACTAAATGCCCTACGAGAACAGCTACAGGCGCTCGCGTCCTCACAATCAACTGAACGGACTCTCATGCTTGGAATGGCTAGCAGCCTGGTTGCTGCTTTCGTCATGTGGTTGACCACAAAACTCTCCGAGAAGTCTTCACGATATGAGACTCCTGGTCCTCTAGGGACTCTGGGCCCAGTCGATTTCCAAACCTGGGTTACCTCCACTAAATCGCAAATCCCTCTCAATCTCTTAGAATTCACGTACGAACTTGCTCCGAAACTGACGTCAGAGTTAATCGTCGCAATGGAGGGGTATCTTCGAACGGTTTGCGCTCACGACTGGAATAGAGCCGAGGTCTCTGCATCTTTGATAAACGTTGCGCTGAGGCGTTACCGTGAACGGGGCGTAGTCAAGATCTATACATTGGGGACACACACCTCGGTCCTCCTGGCACCAGGTGACACGAAGGGTCTGCAACCCGGTACCATCAAAAGGTGGGTAAACCCACCGAGAATTAGGGTGAACACGTTACCAAATAATCGATTCTCCTTCGAACTGGACGAGCACATCGAGTACCTTCATGACGGCCTGGCCCAATTCCAAGGAGTTATTGAGGATTGGCACTGCGGAATAGATAGGATTGGCCAATTTCCGCGTAACACATTACAAGAAGGCATCCTACATGTGCAGTGGAGCAATTTGCTGCTAAATGAAGCTTCACATATGTTCTGCTGAAAGATTTCGCCATCATTGGCGCGCTGGTTGTAATAAACGTGAATTGCAATATTCCAGGCGTTACTACCCAAGAACTTTTTCATGCTTTCGGGGCTCTGGGCCACGTGGAACCTGGTAAATTCGATACTATCCTGCAGAATCCGCTGCCTCGACCGAAGAAGTATTTTTTTCTCTTGCCTACGAGCACTTTCTGTACAAGTGGATTTTGGTTGACCGAGAGCGAATTGAAAGCTGAGGCGAGCGTCTAAGGCGAACGCCGAACAATAGGCGCGTGGAGCTGACGAGTGGGTGATCATTGCCCGCAGCACATCTCGAACCAATCGTTATGTAGTAAGTTAGCAAACGTGCATTGCAAATAGCATATAAACAAGAAGATATTGGTAGCGAACAAAGTCTTTTTCTCATCAAGGCAGGAGATGATCGATCGAGGGTATGTGCCGTGTAATGTGTGTGGGACGTAAATATTTTGAGGAGATTGACTTACAATGAGTTGGGCCAAAAAATATTTTGGGAAGGAACTTTTTGAGATAAAAATGGGATTATATAATTAAATTCCTTTCAGAGATTAATTATATTGAAAAGTGTCAAAATCTTGAATTTAAATGGTGGATTTCTGGATTGATGCAATGAGTTTTCGATGAATTTGACCAACCTTATCAAAAAGGTGCTTCCAGGGCGGATGCGAGCCACCCTTCGGGGCTACATGCTGAGACTGCTGCAAGAAGATTTCCAGGAAAAGTGGGTGAAGCTGCCAGAGGAGGAGCTCCAACTGCTCAGGCAAATTAACCTGCTGGCCTCGATGCTGGATTCAATGCTGGATCGCGAACTCTGGTTCATTGACATAGTTAGTGTGGGGGATGACGAAGTGGAGATTGTGGGATGGGCGCTTCCACCGCGGGAAGGCTATCTGCCCATTACCTTTATGGTGAATGATGTGGAGTTCGATCACGTGGAATATCCCATGCTGCGGAAAGATATTCAATCCCTTCTCTGGTACCGACCTCAAGCTGCTTACTGCGCCTTCGCGTGCAGGAAGCGCATAGCGGAGGACCAGCTCTTCGCCGATGACCATGCCGTCTTCAAGTACGTGGACAGGAGGACAATGCGCCCCCTCAGGGAGGAACAGAACAAATACTATTTCAACCCTAGAAAAGAAACGGTTCCTCTGCCCGATGCAACAAGGATTCGAAGAGTCCACGGGGCAGAAGGATCGTTCTTGATACAGGGCTACACCCACTTTGTCAATCTGAGAAACGCGCTGAAAAGGGTGTGCAAAAAAGACTTCACCGATTTTCCTGAAATTCTAGACTGGGGGTGCGGGTGCGGCAGGCTCATCCGCTACCTTGCCGGTCTCGATGGAGTGAGTGTCACGGGAGTTGATATCGACGCTGACAACGTCAATTGGTGCAGGCAGAACATCGGGATCGGCCGATTTTTAGACATACCGCTGCATCCGCCCACAGGTTTGGAAGAGGGCTCTTTCGACCTTCTCCTCGGGATTTCCGTGTTTACTCATCTTTACGAGCAAGATCAATTCCGCTGGCTTGGCGAGCTGAGAAGGCTGGCGAGCGATGGCGCAGTACTTCTGATGACAATCATGAGCAATGCCGGTGTAGCCTTTGTAAAACCGAGCCTCCCGCAGCTATGCCTGTTTAAGCAAGCTGGCTTCCTGGATCTGGGAGTGAATAAAGATCTCTACGAGATGATTCAGGACAAAAGCTATTACCGGAACACCTTTCACACTCACGAATACATCCTGGATCGTTGGTCCGACTTCTTTGAGATCCTTGAGATCATCCCCGCTTACATCGGGACCTATCAGGATCTTGTGATAATGAAAAAAAGCCGATAGCACGCAAACAACAGCGGCCTGGTTAACGTATGGTACTCCTTAGTCCTCGAGAAAGCTTTCTCCATCTCATCCTCTCCATCAAGCACTCGCAAGCTAACTTGGAATTTCAGATAAAAAAGAAAAAAATATCAAGGCGATTCAAGAATGTGATATATTTATGGCAATCCTTGACCAGGGAGAGGCCGATTCCGTGACAAGCTGGGAAGTGGGTATGCATGCAGCATATCAGGACGGACTTTTGAGATAAGGCTGACCGGTTTCGCATGAATGTTATGAATCACTACAATAGATTCCCCTATCGCTCAGTCAATGATGAGTTCATTGCAGGGACAGAAAATGCAATCGAGCAATATATAGCCTGGTGGTGGAGCCAGAGGCAAAAAAAACAGAAGAAAAAATCATTTAAAACTGGGAAGCCTGATAATCGAATCCGATAACGAAAAATACCAGCCCAAATTGGCATGGACGAGCGATATCGAAAAGCTCATAATAGGCCGCGTCGTCTGGGGATGGAGCAATTTGTTGGAGATATGACATGAGGCCCACCATTAAAAAAGTGTCCTTGATCGCGATGATCATGACTTTAGTTTCGATGCTCGGTTGTGTAACCAATTATGCCACAGCGCCTCCATTCGAATCAGGTTATATTGATCTTTATGGCACGTATGAAAACGATGAGGTTGAGGGGGAAGGGGGAGGTTGTGGGTGCAATAAATAGGATGGAGTGAGCCATGTGGCAAAATAGGGAAATAAGAAGCAGGTTGCTGAGAGAGTGCCTGCTTTTTGTTTTTTGGCCTAAAGGGGGTGCAGCAATGTTAAAAAAGGCCGTGGTTGTGAGGATGGGGATTTTTCTCGTAATCCTTCAAATTGTGATGCTTATTTTTTGGTCGGAGATTACTCAAGCTGAGAGGCAGTGGAAAAGGATGTTTGGAAGCTTCCCCAATCAATATGCAATATGGGGGAGCGGCCCTGATAATGTGTTTTCCGTGGGCCATAATGCCAGCATTCTGCACTTTGACGGTACTTCATGGAACATCATGCAGGCAGAGTCAAATACATGGTTAAGAGGCATCTGGGGCAGATCCCCCACCGACGTGTACGCTGTTGGTACTGATGGCGCTATCCTTCACTATAACGGCCAATTGTGGACCACAATGAGAAGCGGGACAGAAGCATGGCTCCATGGCATCTGGGGTAGTTCTCCCACCGATGTTTATGCCAGTGGTACTAGGGGCACCATCCTGCACTACGACGGCCGATCATGGAGTCCCATGACAAGCGGGACAGATACTGGACTTAATTGCATCTGGGGTGCTTCATCCACTGACATATATGTTGCAGGTGGCGATTTACGAGCTCAAAACGGTTTGATTCTATACTATAATGGTCAGTCATGGAGTAGTTTGGATATCGGTACTAACAATAGACTCTATGGCATTTGGGGTAGTTCTCCCACCGATGTCTACGCTGTTGGTGAAGCAGGCACCATTCTGCACTATAATGGCCACACATGGAGCATGATGAGCAGCGGGACAAATAGTACACTCAATGACATCTGGGGCGGCTCGTCCAGCGATGTCTATGCCGTGGGTGACCACGGTACCATCCTGCACTATGACGGACAATCATGGAGCAGAATGAACAGCGAAACGGGAAAATTGCTAAGAGGTATCTGGGGAAGCTCTTCCTCCAACGTTTATGCTGTAGCTCTTGATGCTAGTATTCTGCATTATGACGGGCAATCATGGCATGGGATGAATAGCGGGACGAACAACCTTCTCTATGGCATCGGGGGCACTGCGCTCAACGACGTCTACGCCGTGGGTGAGGAACATACAATCGTTCATTATGATGGCCTTTCATGGCGCCTGATACATAGTGAAACGAGCCCAACATTTCGGGGATACCTCGAGGGCGTTTGGGGCAGTTCACCCACAAATTTCTTCGCAGTTGGATATGAAAGAACAGATGCGGGAACTGTTTGTTCTATATTGAACTATAATGGCCAGGACGTGAGACGGATGCAGATCGAAGGTGGTGATCATTTTATTGGTTGGCTCCATGATGTCTGGGGCAGATCGCGCGATGACGTATACGCGGTGGGTATGAATTGGCCAGATGAAAACACTCTGATCCTGAACTATAACGGAGATATATGGAGCCGGATGGAGAGCGGACCACATATTCCTGGATCACCATCTGGCTGCAATAAGCTGTATGGCGTCTGGGGTGGCTCTGCCAGCGATGTTTACGCCGTTGGTAAGATGGGTACCATCCTGTGCATTATGACGGCATCGTCTGGTCAAGCATTGGAGACCCCCTCATAACCTATAATAATGATCTAGAAGGCGTCTGGGTAGACTCGGGGGGTGACGCATTTGTGGTCGGAGATTCTCGTACCATACTGCGTACATCGAGGTGGGTGAAGCGCCGCAGCCGCAAGAGCCATCAGAACTTGGAGTGCCGGCAGGCCCCACACCGGTGCTGAGCTTCGACTTTCCCAATGGCTCCACGCCATCCGCCGGGCAGTATTGGAATGTCAACGCATGCATTTATGGCGCGAAGGATCAGGTAATGGACCTCTACTTCTGCTTTCAGATGCCCGATGGGAGCCTCTATTATTTCGCAGACGGTGGCACCCGCCTAGGTGAGCCCAACGAGCGCATCCCCTTCTTTGCCAACCATAGGATCACAAGCGAGCAGAGCGTGTACTTGCTGCTCTGGCCGGTTATGGTTCCTGAGGGGATTGCCGGGGAGTACCCGCTCTATTTCAGTGTAGCCCTGCCAGGCAGTGACCAGGACCTTTCCCGTGCCGAGGGAATGTTGAGGATTCAGTAGAAGGTAGGCATTATCTGACTGAATTTGCCTGGATGGATGAAATGGAAAAGCTTGTTATAGGTCGATTCATCAGGGAATGGAGGCTTTAATTAACCCAAATTTTGCATTTGAAAGTCCTCTACTTCTACGACCTTGATCTTTCAAGGTGATGCGGCCTTTGTCTTTTGCATGATTAGTAGGGATGAGGTTTTTGAGGGCATCTTTTTATTCGCCACATTTAGTATAAAGCCTTCAAAAGTCCCTCCAAATTTGCTATGTAGTTTCAACGGAGATCCAGTTCAACCTATTGGAAATTAAGGAAATTAGCTCCAGGAAGTAGCTGATCTTCGCCCGCAATTTTCGATCTCGAACGGCAAGCCGGTGGTGTAGAAGATAGAACCCGCAAGAAAAATGCCAAAAACAAGAAGGTTTATGAGCTTCATTCTTTGCTTTGTCCTCATAATGCACTCCTTCTATCCGCACAATGTTTACATCTCCTGAATTGAAGCCGCATTATTGTGCGGGAATTTCGGGGACGGAATTTTGGGTAGAGTAGAGATCAGGTCTCAGCGGCTTTAGGTTCGGCTTATCCGTTTCCGTCTCTTTCGTTTGACG
>CAZTAS010000176.1:0-14258 GCA_964611635.1 uncultured Thermodesulfobacteriota bacterium | reverse complement strand
GCAAAATCATCTTCTTTTTACCGATTATCATAAAAATTGTGGTAAACTTAGGTTAGGTCGGGGAGTAAAAAACCGCCTCCTGGCAACCCCAAGCTGGTTCTCAACCTGCCCCTTCTCCCAACCTGCAGCATGCGAACAGCCAGCTGGTTCAAACAGATAATGAGAACACAGTTGAGTAAAACGACTGTTGAAGTTTCTTTCCTTTCCCTTCATATCTTATTCACAGAGCTTTTCAGATTATCGTAAATCCCTTTGCTGCACACCCTTCCAAAAAACTCAAAAGCCTGGATATGAGCATCAAAGACCATCTCTTGGATTTCCCGGGGACACGCAATGCAAAGAAACAAACGGCTGTGACGGGATCTAAGATGAGCTACTTTCACCTTCGCAGGCATCCCGGCCATCTCAACCCACTCATGGCTCCAGTCAAACTGAAACGCTTCCCCCGGTTCAAAGAGCAAGAAAATAAATAACTGCCCCGACAAAATCTTATGCTCTCGACGCCGCTGTTGCACATACCCCCTCACGCTATCATAAACAGTCCTATATACTTCCGCCTGAAGCTCTATGCATCTGGGCTGTCCTCCTTACCGATAATCGTACCTTGCGGATTGTTTCCGCCTTAAGCATCTCCCGTACCCCCTCCCTCTACAAGCTTGAGGACAGAATGGAGGGCTTTCAAGAGTGAGTCAATTTTGGATGCCGATTTACGATCCAATTCCTGACTTACGATTTTAGGCCATTACAAACGTCCGTTCGCCCCTAAAATTTTTTTGGGTAGATTCTGACAAAAATCTTTTAAATGGCTAATGTTTGTGGCATAATAATATTTCAGCAGCGTATGTTGTTTGATCCCATATCGCTCTCGTGAGTGAGATTAAGTTTTCCTTTGGGGGAGCAGATGAAATCGTTCTTAGTCGTTTCAAAAGAACAAAAAGTTTTCCATATAATCCATTCATCCTTTAGTACCGACCACATGGTGAAAACAGCATCCGACAAAGCTTCTGCCTTGGAAAAACTCAGGAAAAGGCGTTACGATTGCCTCTTTATTGATCTGGGAATCCTCCGGGAGTCAGCGCCTGACAACGGATATAAATCGGCCTTGCAGTCATTTTGGCATCTTTACCCTACCATTGAAATTATCGTCCTGTCACCTCAAGAAATGATCAGGGAAGCGGTAATGGCTGTAAAGGCCGGGGCGAGTGATTATCTTACATACCCTATTGATCCAGATGAAGTGAAGCACGTGACAGAGAGTTTATATGAATCTATCATCGTGCAATCCGAACTTGACTACCTGCGAGATAAATTCTGGCAAGCAGACTCCTTAGAGATCGTTCAAACTAGGAATCCCATGATGAAAAAAGTCTTTACTAAAATCCGCTCCGTCGCCCCAACCAAAAGTACGGTTTTACTGATCGGTGAGACGGGAACGGGAAAGGGTGTGCTGGCAAAACTTATTCATAGACACAGCAACCGAAGGGATGCGCAATTTATCAGCGTGCATTGCGGAGCGATTCCCGATACCCTTTTGGAGAGTGAACTGTTCGGGCACGAAAAGGGCGCCTTCACCGGAGCGATTAAGAGAAGATTGGGGAAGTTTGAGATTGCCAAGGGCGGAACGATTCTCCTGGACGAGATCGGCACCATTACCCCATCCGCACAGATTAAGCTTTTACAGATATTGCAGGATGGGACTTTTCAACGCGTTGGGGGGGAAGAAACCTTAGAAGCCAATGTGAGAGTCATTGCTGCTTCAAATATTAATCTCAAAAAAATGTGTGACGATGGCCAATTCAGAGCCGACCTCTATTACCGGTTGAATGTGTTTCCCATTGAAATTCCTCCATTGAGGGAGAGAAAAGAAGACATCCCTTTCATTGTTGAGGCGTTTTTGAAAAGGTTGAATAAGTTTAATTCAAAGGAGATTCACGATATTCACCCCAATGTAATGGAAGCCTTTGCAAAGTATTCCTGGCCAGGAAACATTCGCGAACTGGAAAATCTAATGGAACGGGCATGCATAATTGAAACTTCTTCGGTGCTGACACCGGAAAGCTTTCCTGGTGAACTTTTCAAATGCGAAGCTCCCACAGCAAGAGTACCAGTTAATTCTTCGCTTACCCTGGCTGAGGTCCGATGTAAGGGTATAGATGATATTGAAAGGCAATATCTCAAAGAACTCCTGACCCGCAACAGAGGGAAAGTAAAAGAATCAGCAGAGGCTGCTGGAATAAGTACCCGCCAATTACATAAATTAATGACCAAACACAATATTCGAAAAGATGACTTCAAATTACCAAACTTGGGTTAATAAAACCAGAACCTTGAGTTCCGAAATACCATTATATCGGAACCTTGAGTTCATATATTTTAAACATTTGCCCCAGCATTAGTTCCCGCTCAAAATTAACCCTCTTGCAATCTCGAAGATCACTGAATTCGTTGCTTCTGATCATTCTTTTACGCGGTGCTGATCCTACCTAACATGACTCTCCTCGAACCCCGATCAGGCGACTCTCCAAAAAGATGAGTTCCTTTATGATCAGCAAGAATTTTCGTAAGAATTGAGTCGCATGGCTTGACGTGATTTATTTTATGGTTCCTCCAGATCAAAATAAATCATGAAACATCCAGAGATGACTGTTTTGGCATGTATCATGCATTTTATATTCACAAGTCATTGAATTAAATGCGATCTCACAGGCAGAAGCATCTTAAGAATCAGGTAATGAAAGAATTGGGAAGCAATTTAATTAAAATAAAAGGCATCATTATTCCAGTCAATTGGGATGAAAAAGGCAATGTCATTGCCGTCGCAATTTCGACTTTTGATGAGGATGAGTACCTTGTTGACAAACAAGGGAAAGGACAGAAAATGTTAGAGCTCCTCCAGGAACAAGTGGAAATCAGAGGAGTATTGAGAAATGAAGACGGCAAAAAGATAATTACTGTAAAAAAATACATCCTGAAAATAGCAAAGTATACTGTAAGACAAGAAAATCAATTTAATAAATGGAGGATGCAATAATGGGGAAAAAATTGGAGAGCACGAAAATGAAAAAGTCCACAGGGAAAAAAATTAAGAACGAATCAAAGGAAAAGATGGTCGAATTTATCTTTCAAGCTCCAGAGGCCAGCCATATTTATCTAACTGGCGAATTTAATCAGTGGGACCTCCAATCACTACCAATGAAGAAAAATAAAGAAGGAGTCTGGAAAACTAAAATCAATTTGCCTCCTGGTCGCTATGAATATAAGTTGTTCACTGATGGCGTATGGGTTCATGATCTTCCAGGTTTTATTAAAGTGGACGACATACAAGTTCAGAGCCTTCCCGGTTCCGAACTGGTTCCCAATCCCTTCGGGACACAGAATATGCTACTCATTTTCTAACGCATTTATACCTGCAAAGAGAAGCATCTTTAACGACGAGGAGAGGGACTACACGAACAGGGGTATGTATTGTTCAAATCATTGATAAAAAAGTAAAAGAAGGAACAAAAAGCATCGAAGTTACTCCATACGAAATTGTTAAGTATTAAGCTAGAAATAGCGAAGGATTTTTCCCCATCCATTCCAATCAGAGAAAGGATTAAGTTAAACAAATGGAAAAGGAGATTCTTTACTCAGAGGAGGTTGAACCTCCTGGTATACTGCCCGAACCTGGGCAATTGAAGGGTAACCCCTATGTTTTCCCACCAAAATACGGGATAATTACAGATCTAAAAAAATCTAAATCTATCACACCACTGGTCCTAAAAGCCTATAGCATTCGCAGGTTTCAAATCAGCTCACAGGCCTTGGCATTTCGCAAACGCTTCTTTCCCGAGGCAACCCGCGCGGAGTGGAATGACTGGCGCTGGCAACTACGCAACCGCATAGAGGATATCCATGTCTTGCAACGGATTTTTCGACTTTCAGAAGATGAGCGAAATGCAATCACCAGTTGTGCGGGACAACTACCTGTTGCCATAACCCCCTACTATGCAAGCCTTCTTGATGAAAACGACCCACTGCAACCTCTGCGCCGAACCGTTATACCAGTAAACAGGGAGAACCTTCGTTCCCCCGGTGAAGCGGAGGACCCCCTTGGGGAAGAAGAAGACAGCCCCGTCCCAGGATTGGTTCACCGCTATCCCGACCGGTTGCTTTTCCTCGTTACAGATTTTTGTTCCACTTACTGCCGCTACTGTACCCGCTCGCGTGCAGTAGGAAAAGGTAGCCAATATCACTCCAATACAGAGTGCTGGGAAAAAATCATTGCCTATATTGAATCTACACCGGCCATCCGCGATGTTCTTTTGTCCGGCGGTGACCCATTGACTCTCCCGGATGAAAAATTGGAATGGCTCCTTTGGCGGCTGCGGCGGATCCCCCATGTGGAATTACTTCGGATCGGGAGCAAGATGCCCGTGGTTTTGCCTCAGCGCATCACGCCTGCCCTCACTCGAATGATGAGGCATTATCATCCTCTCTGGATGAGCATTCATTTCACCCATCCGGATGAGATTACACCAGAGGTCGCCCAGGCATGTGAACGTCTGGCGAATGCGGGAATCCCCCTGGGAAGCCAGACTGTGCTTCTGGCGGGGATCAACGACGACGTGGAGACCATGAAGCGATTGGTGCATGGATTACTCCGAATACGCGTGAGACCCTACTATCTTTATCAATGCGATACGATTTTCGGATCTGCTCACTTTCGCACGCCTGTGGAAAAAGGCCTGGAAATAATTCAGGGCTTACGAGGACATACCACTGGTTATGCGGTCCCAACGTATGTGATAGACGCACCGGGAGGTGGCGGTAAGATTCCTTTGCTTCCGGAATACATGGTCGGACGCAAGGGAGATGATTTACTGCTCAGAAACTATGAAGGGCATATCTATCGTTACCCCGACCCAGTTGGTAATATTGGAAACAAAAGAACAGGCAATACCTTGATACATTGAAAGCAGGAGAGAATCTATGAAAATAGGGATCACCTATGATCTCCGCGAAGAGTACCTCGCAGACGGGCTCAGCGAGGAGGAGACGGCTGAATTTGACCGCCGGGACACCATTGATGCCATTGATCAGACTTTGCATGATCTGGGGCACCTAACAGATCGCATAGGCAACATCAAGAGTCTTACAAATCGCCTGGTTGCCGGCGATCGATGGGATCTGGTTTTCAATATTGCCGAAGGACTGAAGGGGTTTGGGCGGGAAGCACAGGTTCCCGCACTTCTGGATGCCTATGATATACCATATACATTTTCAGATCCGCTGGTGCTCTCCCTGACACTTCACAAAGCCATGGCCAAGCGTGTGATCCGGGATCTTGGCATTCCCACTCCGGATTTTTCCGTCATTGAGACGGAGTCAGATTTAATGATGGTGGATCTTACATTCCCTCTTTTTGCCAAACCGGTGGCCGAGGGTACAGGAAAAGGAATCACGGCTGCGTCGAAGATTAAAGATTTTAGCCAGCTATATACCGTGTGCAGGGGGCTTCTGGCAAGCTACAGACAGCCCGTGCTCATCGAGTCTTTTCTCCCTGGCCGGGAGTTCACCGTGGGTATACTCGGAACTGGAAAAGATGCCACAGCCATCGGCGTGATGGAGGTTATCTTGAGGGATAATGCGGAACCCGAAGTTTACTCATACCGGAATAAAGAACTGTACGAGGGCTTGGTTGAGTATCGATTGGCCAGCAACCCCATCGCTGAAAAGGCCAAAGAGGTGGCGCTTAATGCCTGGCGAGGGCTGGGCTGCAGGGATGCGGGGCGTGTCGATCTGCGGGCTGACACAAATGGCGTGCCAAACTTCATGGAGGTCAACCCGCTGGCTGGGCTCCATCCCGAACATTCTGACCTGTGCATCATCGCGAATAAAGCTGGAATGACTTACAGGGCCCTCATTGAGACAATTGTTTTTTCAGCGACCTCTCGTTATGAGCTGGAGAAAAAGAGTTATGAGCGAATTGAAAATTGCCATTGTCTACAACGAACCTATCCCTCCGGGGCAATCTCATTGGGAGTCCTCCATGGACGTGCTTGTGCAAATGGAGGCCATTGAGAAAGCACTGGATGCATTAGGATACCCATCAGTTTGCATCCCATTTGGAGGAGAAGTCCATGGTTTTATTCACCGGCTGAACGCAGAGAAGGTGGATATGGTTTTCAATCTGTGTGAAACCGTGAATGAAGATCCCAAGCTGGCGGGTCATCCCGCAGCCCTGCTCGAACTCCTTGGCATTCCTTTTTCTGGTTCATCCTCTTTTGCGCTCATGCTTACAACGGACAAGCTCGTGACTAAACGCTTGCTTAAAGCCAATGGCATAAAAACGCCGAATTACCTGATCTACAATGGCTTGGAACCCTTTTGTGCTTCAGCTCTCAGGTTTCCCGTTATTGTCAAACCGAGGTTTGAGGATGCAAGTATCGGTATCGACCAGGAGTCGATCTTTATTGATGAAGCAGAACTCAGAAAAGGACTGAGAGATTTTTTTGACCGCTTTGGAACACTCTTGGTGGAGGAATACATTGATGGGCGTGAGTTCAATGTTTCCATTTTCGGGTATCCCTTTGGAAAAGTCCTTCCCATTGCGGAGATTGATTTTTCACAATTTCCTGAAAATCTTTACCATATTGTGGGATATAGGGCTAAATGGGACAAGACCTCCTTCGAATACCACCACACCCCAAGAAGATTCCCTCAAGATCTTTCCAAAATTTTATTGAAAAAAATAGAGTATACAGTGCTGGAGTGTTTTCGTCTCTTAATGCTCAGGGATTTTGCTCGGGTCGACATAAAGGTCGATGGATCAGGAAGAATTTATATTCTGGAGGTCAATGCAAATCCGTGCTTGAGCCCCGATGCAGGATTTGTGGCTGCGGTGGAAAAGGCTGGAATGACGTATTCAGAAATGGTCAGCTGTTTTGTGGATTTCATGATTCAAAGAGCGTTAAAAAATGGTCATCAAGCCTATCGCCTTTCAGGATAAAGAAAAAATCCTCCATCTTCTGCAGCAAAGTAACACCTTTAACGAGAAAGAGATTCGGGTAGCAATGGAGGTCGTGGATGAGACTCTCCGCCATCCAGAGGGGAGAGATTATCACATTCTCTGCGCCCATGATGGTGCTGAAAACCTTGCCGGATACATTTGTTTTGGGCCCATACCCATGACGGATGACTGTTACGACCTCTACTGGATCGCGGTGGACAAAAAATTTTCCAGGAAAGGGATCGGGGCAAAGCTCTTAGGATTCATGGAGGAATTTTTGATTCGGAAAAAGGCAAGACGTGTCTATATTGAAACTTCTTCAACCTTGCCTTATGAAGCCGCAAGATCCTTTTATAAAAAACACGGCTATCATCTGGTGTGCAGGCTGGAGGATTTCTATCGGGAAGGCGATGATAAAATGATCTTCATGAAAGAGGTCAAAAGCCATTGAAGCATAAAAAGTTAGCGTTGGATTCACTTAAAAAGATCCACAAGGCAATTGATGAGGCGTTTCCATGCCATCTGGAGAGATGTCGAGCATTTCTCAGGCAGAAGAGCATATCCGCCACAGGGGAGGGGATCCGCGAGATCGCCGAATGGGTCAGGTCTTTTATAGAAGAGCTCGGGGGGAGAGTCCTTCTTTGGGGAAACCCTTCCTTTCCCATCGTCTTCGGCCGGGTGGATGGACGCTCACAAAAGACCCTGATTATATACGGAATGTACGATGTCCAGCCGGCTGAGGAGCGCAATTGGATCAGCCCTCCGTTCGCGGCTGAGATCCATAATCTGCCTGGCCTGGGTGAGTGTGTGGTGGCCAGAGGAGCTGTGAATTCAAAAGGTGCTCTCTGTGGCCTGTTCAATGTCCTGAAGACAATCTATGAGAAGGATGAGATCCCTCTCAACCTCATCTTCACCATTGAAGGAGAGGAGGAGATTGGCAGCCCTCAGTTCGAAGACTTCATCCGCCATCATCGGCAGGCACTCAAGGGGGATGGCGTGGCAGACTTCGATTTTTCTGAGGATTCAAAGGGCAAGGTTTCCATGCACCTGGGGCTCAAGGGGATAGTGTGCCTGGATTTCATTTGTCGCGGTGGTAAGAAGGGAGGTCCCATGGAGACATCCCTCCATGGTTCGGTGAGTGCATGGATTTCTTCCCCTGTATGGCGATTGATTCATGCCTTATCTTCTCTTACGGACAATAAAGAAAATATCATGATCCCAGATTTCTATGAAAATGGTGCTCCACCAAGTAAAGACGATCTCAATCTCCTCAAGAAGCTTGCAAAGAGTTTTGACGAAAAGGCTTTTCTCAAAGAGATGAAAAGCCTCTGCTTCAAATACGATCGGCATGGTCTTGATCTGCTCAAGAGGGGCCTTTACTTTCCTGTAATAAACATCAACGGGTTTCACGCAGGTTACGGCGGACCCGGGACAAAGACAATTCTCCCGAGGAGAGCCACTGCGAAGATCGATATCCGATTTGGCCCGAAGATGGAGCCCGAAGAGGTGATTGAAAAAATTAAAAGGTACCTGGGAGAACAGGGCTTTGATGACATTGAATCGAAAGTTAGAGATAGCTACTCATGGTCAAAGACAGAATTTACGGAACCCATTGTGCAGAAGATGCTGCAAGCTTACCGCATTTATGGATTAGAACCCGAGGTATGGCCCATCGCCACCTGGGCCGCCCCCTATTTTGTCTTTTCGAGAATTCTCAAGCTTCCTGTGGTTTCCGGTGGACTAGGGCATGGGGGAAGACAGCATGTGGCCAATGAATACATGACGGTAAAAGGCTTACGAGATTTCGAAAAATTTGTGGCTACCTTTTTATACCTCATGGCTGATGCCTCCCACCGGTTGTAACCCAGATTTGCATTAAAAATTACAGAATAATTCTAAAACTCCGCGAAGTTGTTCATGAAGTCTCTCCGAAGTGCCGGAACAAGAAATCAAGAATGACTGAGACGCAGGAGAGATGGAACGAGAAATGCAACAAGTCGGCAAAGGGGAAAACGTTCAATAGTCAAGGAGCAATGTTCTGGCACGAGGAATTGAAGCTGTAAGAAATCCGCTGAAATACTTGGAGATTCATCAGGTAGTCTATTATGAGCACGGTTGTTACCATCTCAACAGAAGCCATGGCCCCTGCCATCAAAGATGATATGAGAAATTCGTTCTATGATGGCATATTTTCCAACATGTTTGCTACCCTTACGGGAGGGGTATTTCTAACCGGGTTTGCACTGTACCTTGGAATGAATGAAGTTATGATCGGGCTATTGGCTTCAATACCCTTTATGGTTACGATTTTTCAACTACCAACATCATACCTGATACGAAAAAACGGAAGAAGAAAGAAAATATCGTATTTAGGAACAGCCGCAGCCCGCTTTATATGGATTCCAGTTCTCATTGTTGCCTTTCTGCCGATTTCATCGGCTTTCATGAAATCCATGATAATTCTCAGCCTGATTTTTATTTCTTATATTTTTATTTCTGTAAGCTATGTTTCCTGGCTTTCCTGGATGTCGGATCTGATTCCAGATAAAATTCGAGGAAGCTTTTTCGGTACCAGAAATATGCTTTGTGGCGCCGCTGGAATGATTGTTATGGTGGTTTTTGGAAAACTATTGGATTACCTGAAAGGTCATTTTAGTGGAGGGGTATCTTTTGGATTTGGTATCACGTTCATGACGGCTGTCTTGTGTGGCACATTGGGTTTGTCTTTTCTCAAAAAGGTTTCAGAACCACCTCTCAATCATTGCCGTAATCATCGGTCTTTTGGGAAAGACTTAAGCCTTCCCTTCAAAGATGCCAATTTCAGGAAATTTTTAATTTACTCTCTCGTGTGGGGCTTTTCAGTCAATTTTGCGGGTCCATTTTTCACTCTTTATTTTCTTCGCGACTTACACTTCAGTTACGGCTTTGTAGCCTTCTTAGGAATGACATCCGCCTTTGCAGATCTGGTAGGGATGCGAGTGTGGGGGAGAATTTCTGACAGAGTAAGAAATATCCCGATCATTAAGTTTTCAAGCTGGGTCGCAGTATTTCTTCCTTTGGCCTGGATAAGCGTCAGACCCGATAGTTTTGTCATGCCGATTCTCCTCAGTATTGTTGGCAGCGGCTTTTGGGCAGGTATCAACCTTTGCACGAACAATCTGTTGCTGAGAATATCGCTTCAGGAATACAAGGAATTGTTTTTGTCTATCTATCACATGGACATTTTTAAATATGTCAAAGAACGATTATTATTTTTGTATCTAAGTTTGCACCCTATACCGGTTTAAGTGGTGCCCCATCATTACAGTTGCGATGAGAATTAAAATTTAGATCGAAGGCGAAGTATGCCTAAAATCTGTATATTTCTCGGCCAAAATGGTGTATAATTTGAAATAAGAGCATGCGTCTTCACTTTTGAATAAAATTTTGGCATATTTTTTTCGAAAATTTTCGATAAAAATAGAAAATTTCGTATTCACAAACCATTGACTCTGGATTCAGGTTAATACTTAACGTAGTAGTATTAGAATGGGTCAACTGTAGGCTTAACAAGAAGATTTCATAGGCTATTTAAAAATGTATCATATGATTGTATCTGCAGATCGAAAGTAGGTTTGGAAGTTTGGAAATAACATCGACACAGACATCATAGCCCCAGCGGATACAACTTCCTTTGGAATGGCATATCCAGAAGAGGTGAAACCTGTATTGGAAAACTCATTCAGGTCCATAAGGCCGGGGTTTTACAAGATGGTCAAGAAAGGAGACATCCTGGTTGCGGGCCGGAACTTCGGGCTCGGATCGTACCGGGAACCAGCCAACACCACCTTAGTCAACTTTGGGTTTTCCGTCGTCATGGCGGAGTCGATCGCCCGGCTGTTCTTCAGAAACTCTGTGGCTATCGGTTTCCACGCCCTCCAGGTTCCGGGCATCACCCAGATGGTCGAGGAAGGGGACGAACTCGAAATCGATCTGACAGTCTGGAGACTCAGGAACCTCTCGAACGGCCGCGAGAAGAGACTCGAACAGTACAGCGGACTCGTCCAGGCAATTATCGAGAAGGGGGGTATCATCAAGGTTTTGAGAGAGAAAATCGAGGCCGATCAGACGTACGAATAAACACGGAGGAATTCGTTATGTTCTCTAAAGAAATATCGGAGCTTCTTGATCAGACGACCACATGCGCCGTTTCCGACGTTCTCGTCAAGCGCGGACACAGGCTTTACATGAGTTCGCGGATCAAGGCACTCAACGAGCACAGGGCTGCAGGCCGCGCGCTGACCATAGAACGGAGGGATTTGGCCCTGACGTCGACCAAGAACCCGCTGCCAGGTCGCCTTTTGATCGAAGCGATCGAGACTGCAGAGCCGGGAACCGTCTTTGTGCTGACTTCAGTGGCCGAAACCGAGGTGGCGCTCTGGGGGGGCCTAATCTCCGCTACGGCCGTCCAGCGCAGAGCTGGTGGGGTTGTCTGCGATGGCCCTGTTCGGGACCCCAAGGAGATCTTCGAGGTTGGACTGGCGTGTTTCGCCACGGGAGCCATCCCGGCCGGTCCGGCAGGAATCCAGAATCTCGCCTCCTTCAACGAGCCCATCTTTTGCGGAGGCGTCCTCGTCCAGCCGGGGGATTTCGTTTTCGGCGACTCCAACGGGGTGGTTGTGATCCCCGCCGGCATGGAAGTCGAGATCCTCGAAGAGGCGGTGAAGGTCGAAAAAGGGGATCAGGAGGCGATGAAACGCATTAGAGCGGGGGCCGGATTGATTGAAACCATGAAGGCGTTGGGCCGTCTATAGCCCTCGACACATGCTATTATCGTTGGTTGGCGCCGGAGAGGACCGCTGTTCAGACAACCCGTCCGACGTTTCATTAAGAATATGGCATTATCTGGCCGAAAGGCAAATCAATCGGGTTAAACCCGAGGCCTGCCGAGTCGTTGTCAATTATTTACGGAAGCAAAAGATTTACGTGCGAAAGAGGCGTGAAGATGAATGGCTGGCCTACCTCACAGGTGTCCGAACTAAAGACAGGGCCAAGCGTAAGGTGATCCAAATCCTTGATTCTCTGGAATGCGAGCGTATTATGATTTGTATGACCGGGAGTAATTAGTTGCCGGCTGGGATACATAATCCGAAAGTTTTCCTGGGATGTGAGTTGACCAGAATGAGAGCTAAACTTAAGTAAATGGACACACAAATAGCACTTTCAGAAATGGCTTAATATTCTTAGGCAGGATATCAATATATTGTGTGTTCACTATTCCGCCCCAAGGTTTTATAATATCTGCTATTAACCTTAAAAAATTGGAAGGCTAAGAAATGCAATGTATCCAGATGATATCTTCGTATGCCTGTCTGAAAAATTCAATAAAAAGGGAATCAGCGGTGATTGAGGAAATCTTAAAAAAGGACTTCGAAAATTATTTTCTTTTTCCTTAGTTCGGACGTAAGTCTTTCTCTATACTCATAAAAGAATCCTTCTGTGGTTTCCCTTCGCAAACTCAGTCGCTTATAAAATTCTGTTATCGCTTGTAAGTAGTTCATTTTATCGATGAAGACTTTGTCTACCTTCCCTTCGAGCTTTTGGATAAGTTTTTTCAGGTTTCCCGGAAGAGTAAGTCCCACAAAGGCAAATGTCTTGATCCCCAGAGAGCGCATTTTTTCCAATGCCCTGAGCCTCTCTTTCACTGAGGTTGCACAAGGCTCAAATACTTTTGCCGTCCGCTCATCGTCCGTGGTTATAGTAAATCCTACTTCAATTTCTTCAAATTGTTGAAATAGATCTAAATCCCGTGGGGCAAGCGGTGATTTTGTCTGGATATTAACAGGAAATTGTTTTTTTGCCAGCTCTTTCAAACAGCCCCTGGTCAACTCGTACTTCGCTTCCAGGGGTTGATAGGGATCGCAGACGGAGGAGAACCAAACCGTTTCTCTTCTGGCCTTGTTGTCCAATTGCAGTTTCAGAATCTCTATGGCATTGATTTTTACATCCACAAATTCGCCCCATGCTTCCTTATGGCCGGAATACCGCCTCATAAAGAAACGGGCGTAACAGTATCGACAGTTAAGCTGGCAGCCGGTGTACGGATTGAGGCAGTAGTCGAAGATTTTCGATTTGGTGAGGACACTTTTTGCCTTGATTTCTTTTACTTCCAGCATTGAACCCTCTGTTTCTATAACTTAATACCAATGTTCAACAGTTAAAGGCATTTTTTGGCCTCCAATTTCTGAAAGAGGTGACAATGGCCTTTGTAGGGGTGGTGGATACGAAATCTTCAACCGGAGAGATCTACAAGTATGTCCGGGTGGTGGAGAATCGGCGCGAGAAAGGCAAATCCGTCCAGCGGGTGATTGCAAACCTGGATAACATTAAGGTTCTTCAGAAGGATATCAAGAAGATCGTCAAAGGACTTCTCAAGGCAGTGGGCGAGAGGCCGATGATATTTGCTGAGGATTGCTCGGCCTTGTGCACGCTGGAGTTCGGGGTGCGCTATGTGGCGGAAGCTTTGTGGAAGCTGTTAGAGCTGGATCGAGTGATAAGGGATCAGAGCCCCGGCGTGCCGAGCTGGACTATGAGCGATGGATACGCTACATCGTATTTCGCAACCTGTTGGTGGCCCAAGAGCAAAAGGAGCGTCGGGAAAGGGATCTGAGAGATTTGGAGTCGCGGTTGAGCTCGCTAAAACAGAGGGTCAATGCCAGGAAGCGACTCGCCATCAAGACGGTGGTGAAAGAGGCGGAGCAGATATTAAGGCATAGGCATGGGCGCAGGCTCCTTGAGTACAAAGTGGACGAGAGGAGCAGGAAGTTTGATTATTATCGCAAGCAAGAGGCCATGGAGATAGAGGAGGCCCTGGACGGGCTCTACATTCTGAGAACAAAGCAGGAGGAGCTCACCCCTCTTAGGATTATTCATGCGTATAAGGGGCTATGCGATGTAGAGCGAGCCTTTCGCACCATGAAGAGCGTGCTTGATCTTCGCCCCTTCTACCACCATCTGGAACCTCGGGTGAGGGCCCATGCCTTTATCTGCTTTTTGGCATATCTGATCGAGAAATACGTGGAACAAGCTCTAAAGAGGGCCGAAGCAGGCATGAGTGCGGAGAGGGCCTTCGAAAGCCTCAAGAACATGGGGGTGGCAGTGATGAAGGTTGGCCAGGAGCACTATGGCTACGTCACAGAAACTACTTTTTGGCAACAGAGGATTCTGAAAGCTCTGGGGCTTAACCCTACAACGTCATTTAATAGATAATACACCTTTTTCCCATTTC